>CAYMRW010000252.1:0-4264 GCA_964392825.1 uncultured Rhodobacterales bacterium | reverse complement strand
GACCGTGGCCTTCGACCGCTCCACCCTCGATCCCCCGGTCGGCTCGGGCGAGTACGTCGTCGACGACGTCCGCCCCGGGCAGTCCGTGCGCTACTGCCGCAACCCCGGCTATTGGGGCGCCGACCTGCCGGTGAACGCCGGCACGCACAACTTCGACTGCTACGTCTATCGCTACTTCGCCGACAACACCGCGGCCTTCGAGGCGCTGAAGGTCGGCGACTACCTCTTCCACGAGGAGTTCACCTCGGCGATCTGGGCCACCGGCTACGACTTCCCCGCTCTCGACCGCGGCTGGGTCGTGCGCGAGGTCCTGGGTGACGACCGATCCTCGGGCGCCCAGGGCTTCTGGATGAACCTTCGCCGCGAAAAGCTGCAGGACATCCGAGTGCGCGAGGCCATCGCCATGATGTTCAACTTCGAATGGACGAACGACACCCTGTTCTACGGTCTCTACGACCGCGTCGACAGCTTCTTCGAAAACACACCGATGCAGGCCAGCGGCCTGCCCGGGGAAGAGGAGCTGGCCGTCCTCTCCGCCCACCGCGATGCGCTGCCGGCCGAGGTGTTCACCGAACCCGCCGTGGTCCCGCCCGTGGCCGATGCCGGGCAGCAGGCCGACCGCGCCTCGGTCCGCGCCGCCTCGCGCCTGCTCGAGGAGGCGGGGTGGACCGTCGGCGACGACGGCCTGCGCCGCAACCGGGCGGGCGAGGTCCTGACCATCGAGTTCGTCGACGACAGCCCCGCCTTCGAGCGCATCGCGCTCCCCTTCGTCGCCAACCTCCGCCGGATCGGCATCGACGCCCGCTTCGAGCTCGTCGATGCCGCGCAGATGGAGGAGCGGCAGGAGAATTTTGACTTCGACATCGCCATCGCCCGCATCGTGCTGCCGCTCTCGCCCTCGGTCGAGCTCCGCTCGGTCTTCGGCTCGGCGGGCCGCGACGCGGCGGGCACGCTCAACCTCGCGGGCGTAGCCGACCCCGTCGTCGACGCGCTGATCGAGGAGGTGATCGCCGCGGACAGCCGCGAAGCCCTCGACGTCCGTGTACGCGCCCTCGACCGCGTCCTCCGCGCCAAGCACATCTGGGTCCCGAACTGGTTCAAGGGCACGCACTGGATCGCCTACTGGGACGTCTTCGGCCGGCCCGACCGGAAGCCCCTCTACGACCGCGGCGACCAGTTCTGGTGGTGGGACGAGGAGAGGTACGAGGCGCTGCAAGCCCAGGGCGCCCTGCGCTGAATCGAGCCGTTTCCCCTGGAGCGCATCCGGTGTGGGCAATCACTCCGCGCCGCTCAAATGTCGGTCCCGCAAGTCCCTGCCGCGGGTTGACGTCGCGGCATTCACCCTGATTGATGCTCCTGCGAGGGAAATGTTGAAAAGGGGAACTCATTGTATAGCAAAGTTGTATCGCTGGCCGCGATCGCGGCCCTTGGCGGAGGCGTCGCGCATGCCGCCGTCGTCACCCTCGATTTCGAGGGCATCGGTGATCAGGTGAGCGTCGGGGACTACTACGACGGGGATGGCGGGCCGGATTTCGGCGTCACGTTCAGCCCCAACGCGCTTTCGATCGTCGATCGCGATGCCGGGGGTACCGGCAATTTCGCCAACGAGCCCACGCCCGACACGATCCTGTTCTTCCTGACGGGCAGCGCCGCCACGCTGAACTACGAAGGCGGGTTCGAGGACGGGTTCTCGTTCTTCTACACGTCGACGAACTTCACCGGCTCGATCAACGTCTATGACGGTCTGGATGCGACCGGAGACCTGATCGCGTCGCTGGATCTGCCGATGACCGCTGAGGGACCGGGCGACCCGCAGGGCGGAACCGGCGATCCGCTGGGCTCGTTCGGGACTTTCGACCCGATCGGCGTCAGCTTCGACGGGACCGCGAAGTCCATCGACTTCGGCGGCACCGTCAATCAGATCGGGTTCGACAACATCACCTTCGGCTCGGACCGGCCGGGCGAGGAGGGCGGCGTCGACCCCGACATCGTGCCCGATCCGGACGGCGTGATCCCGCTGCCCGCGGGCCTGCCCCTGCTCGTCGGCGGGCTTGCGGCGTTCGGCATCCTGCGCCGCCGGCGCTAAGACCGCCGGGCCGCGCGGAGGACACGACCGCGCGGCCCGTTCCACGTTCGCTTCAACGCGCGATAGTGCGCGTGTCGCCGCACCATCCCCAGACCGTTATTTTGTTGCTCGGCACCGTCATGGCGGTAGCGTTTCCCCTGCGGCACCCCGGGACGGGTGGCAGCGATTATTGGGGAAACAGGAGAGACCAGTGAAACACGTTCTTTTCGCGTGCGGACTCGTGTTCGGCACGCCACTCCATGCCGCGACCTTCGACATCGACTGGTTCGGACTGTCGGCTGGCAATTTCGTGCAGGGCTCGGGCGGCTTCTCCCGCAGCGTGGAGGGCGTCACGGTCACCGCCCGCGGCTACAGCGCCACCGTGGGCGCAGGCGCCGACACCGTCTCGGGCGCATTGCCACCCGTGGACGTCGCGGCATGCACCAACCTCAACCCCGCGCTCTGCCCCGGCGGGCGTGCGAACGGCCTGCGCCTGTCGCAAGCCGGACTGGGAATCCGAGCCGCCGACAGCACCGCCGTCGGGCTGAACGGCTACACCGACCCCGCCGGCGGCATGGTGACGGAGTTCGTGGCGTTCGAGTTCTCGTCCGCCGTCGATCTCGGGGCGATCGTCGTCGATGACGTCTCGAATTTCAGCCGCTCGATCTGGTACGCCTATGGCAATTCGGCGCCTGTCTTCGACGCGGGGCTCGAGGCGGCCCTGTCGCCCTTTTCGGTCGTCAACAGCGGCGACGACGCGACGGACGGCCTCTTCGCGCACGAGGCCGGCCTCACGGGGGTCACGACCCTGCTCGTCGGCGCGCCCTTCTTCGGTGAGGGCTTCGCCGGCATCACGCCCGCAGGGACGAACATCTACATCAACGCCTTCGCCGATGTCGGCCCCTCCGCGACCACCGGCGGCAACGGCGGCGACGGAGGAGACCCGGGCGACGGCGGCAACGGCGGCGGCGACATGGGCAACGGCGGCAACGGCAACGGCGGTGGCGATGGGAACGGCGGGGGCGACGACATTGCGCCTGTTCCGCTCCCCGCCTCCGGCTGGCTGCTCGCCGGGGCCGTCGCGGTCTTGGCGCGCCGGTCCGTGCTGAGGCGCGGCTGACGGCGCGGGGGCACCGTGCCCCGGGGACGCTTTCGATGCCGGCGTCCCCATCCTGAGGGTCCGGGGCAACGACCCCGGATCAGGCGAACCGGCCCTGGCAGAACCAGCCCGAAGACATGAGCCCTCCGTGGGCGTAGTAGAGCCAGAGTCGGTCGCCGTTTGCGGTCGTCACCCGCCAGTAGTCGCGCACGCCCGAGCGCCACTCGGGCGTGTCGAGCCACCATTCGGGCGCGATCCGCTCGGGCCCCGTCGCCGCCGCGACGCCATGCGTCCGTCCCCGCCACCGGAACCGCTCGGGCAGCGCCGGCGCGTCCTCCGCCGTCACCGGCTCGGGCCGCCACATCGTCAACGGCCGCGGCACCGGCGCCTCCGGCCACCGCCCCGCGGGCTCGGACCAGGCGGCGGCGAGCACGCTCGCGGTCTTCTCCGGAATGTGGCTCGACGCGGGATGCAGCCGGGTGATCGCCTCGAGCCCCACGCGCGCGCCGAGCCGGCCGATCAGGTCGTCCCGCGCGGTGTCCTGGCCGTGCCGCGCGCGGACCTCGCCCGCGACGATCTGCCCGCCCTTGTGCCCGGTTTCGTGCACCGGCTCGGTCACCGTGGCCTCGATCCGCACCGCGTCGATGCCGAAGCCCGCGTCGATGTCGGGCACCTTCATCGCCAGCAGAGGCCGGATGCGGTCGGGCTCCGCCGAGGGACGGGCGAGGCCGATCTCCACCCACTGCATCGCCTGGTCGGCGCGGAAGCACTGCATCCGCAGCCGCCGCGCCCCGTGCCCCCTGTCGGCCAGCCGCCGCTCCAGCGCCGGCAGGAGCCGGTCGATCGCCGCCAGGATGTCGTCCTCGAGCCCGATCGGGTCGGGGAAGGTCAGCCGCACGGCGAAGCAGGCGGGCGGCGTCGCGGGGGACACCGGCTCGGGCGTCACCCCCATGGCCTGGTCGAGCCGCCGCACCAGCCCGGTGCCGAACCGCCGCGCGAGCGCCGCGCGCGGCTGCCCGGCCAGGTCCTCGATCCGCCTGAGGCCGAGGCGGGCGAGCTGCGTCACCGTCTCCGCCTCGATCCTCAGCGCCGCGACCGGC
>CAYMRW010000251.1:0-4300 GCA_964392825.1 uncultured Rhodobacterales bacterium | reverse complement strand
GCCCTCCGCCCGTGGGAGCGTGCCGGCCCGCGGACTTGACCCGCGCCCGGCCGCTGCCCAGAAGCCGCGCCATGGCAGTCGGAACCCTGACGATCGATCTCGGCGCGCTCGTCGCCAACTGGCGCGACCTCGCCCGTCGCGCGGCGGGGGCCGGGTCGGGGGCCGTGGTCAAGGCCGACGGATACGGGCTCGGGGCTGACCGCGTGGCCCGCGCCCTCGCCGGGGCCGGTGCCCGGACCTTCTTCGTCGCCACGGCGGCCGAGGGCGCGGAACTGCGGCGGACGCTGGGCGACGGGCCGGACGTGTTCGTCTTCTCAGGCCACATGACGGGCGATGCCGACCTCCTGCGCCATGCCGCGCTGATCCCGCTCCTGAACGCGCCGGAGCAGGTGCGCCGGCACCGCACGGCGCTGCCCGGTCACCCGTTGGGCGTACAGCTCGATTCGGGCATGAACCGCCTCGGGATGGAGCCCGGCGACTGGGCGACGGTCCGCGACGAACTGACCGGGGCCCGTCTCGTCATGAGCCACCTCGCCTGCGCCGACGATCCCGACGACCCGATGAACGCGCGCCAGCTCGAGGTCTTCCGCGAAATGACGGCCGACGTGGCCGCGCCCCGTTCGCTCGCCGCGACCGGCGGCACCCTCCTCGGGCCCGCCTGGCACTTCGACCTCGTCCGCCCCGGCATCGGGCTTTACGGCGGCCAGCCCTTCGCCGGGGCGCGGCCCGTCGTCCGCCTGTCGCTTCCCGTGATCCAGGTCCGCGACGTCGCGCCGGGCGAGGTCGTGGGCTATGGCGGTACCTGGACGGCAAAGCGGCCATCGCGGATCGCGACGCTTCAGGGCGGCTATGCCGACGGCCTGATCCGCGCCATGGGCGGTCGCGCCAGGGTCTGGGCCGACGACGTGGCGTGCCCGCTCGCCGGACGGGTGTCGATGGACCTCCTCACCGTCGACGTCACGCACCTCGCCGAGGTGCCGGAAGCGCTCGACATCCTCGGGCCGTACCAGACCGTCGACGACCTCGCCGAGGCCGCCGGCACCATCGGCTACGAGATCCTGACCGCGCTCGGCGGTCGCTACGCCCGTCGCTGGATCGACGCGTGAGGGCGCTCGTTGCTCTCGGCGCCGCGACCCTGCGCCTGCTCGCCGGACTCGGCCGCATCGCCCTCTTCACCGGCTCGACGCTGTCGCACCTCGTGCGGCCGCCGTTCTATTTCCGCGAGTTCGGCCATGCGATCCTGACGATCGGCTGGTTCAGCCTGCCCGTGGTGGCGCTGACCACGCTCTTCACCGGCGGCGCGCTGGCGCTGCAGATCTATTCGGGCGGGGCCCGGTTCAACGCCGAGGCGGTCGTGCCCTCGATTGTCGCCATCGGCATGGTGCGTGAGCTCGGCCCCGTCCTGACCGGACTGATGGTCGCGGGGCGCGTCTCGGCCGCCATCGCCGCCGAGATCGGCACCATGCGCGTGACCGAGCAGATCGACGCCCTCGTCACCCTCTCGACCAACCCGATGAAGTACCTCACCGTCCCCCGCGTCGTCGCCGCGACGCTGACGCTGCCGGTCCTCGCCGCGGTCGGCGACACGATCGGCATCATGGGCGGCTGGCTCGTCGGCACCACCCGGCTCGGCTTCAACGCCACCGCCTACATGCGCAACACGGTCGACTTCCTCGAGAGCGGCGACATCGTCTCGGGCCTCGTCAAGGCCGCGGTCTTCGGTTTCATCGTGGCGCTGATGGGCTGCTACCACGGAATGCATTCGGGGCGCGGCGCCCGCGGCGTCGGTCGCGCCACGACCCGCGCCGTGGTCTCTGCCTCGGTCCTCATCCTCGCCTCGAACTACATCCTGACCGAGGTCTTCTTCTCGGCATGATCGCGGTCCGCGGCCTCGCCAAGTCGTTCGACGACGCCCCGGTCCTCGCCGGCATCGACCTCGACGTGGCCGACGGCGAGAGCCTCGTCGTCATCGGCGGCTCCGGCGCGGGCAAGTCGGTGCTGCTGCGCTCGATCATGGGCCTCGAACGCCCCGATGCCGGCACCGTCCGCGTCGAGGGGCGCGACCCGTTCGGGTCCGACCGCGCGGCGTTCCTCGACGACCTCGGCGTCCTCTTCCAGGGCGCCGCGCTGTTCGATTCGCTGCCCGTCTGGCAGAACGTCGCGTTCCGGCTCCTGCGCGGGCGCCGCAAGCGCCCCCGCGCTGCCGCGCGCGACCTCGCCGTCGCCAAGCTCTCCCGCGTCGGCCTCGGATCCGGCGTCGCCGACCTCTACCCGGCGGAGTTGTCTGGGGGCATGCAGAAGCGCGTCGGCCTCGCCCGCGCCATCGCCACCGATCCGCGGGTCATCTTCTTCGACGAGCCAACGGCGGGCCTCGACCCGATCATGGCCAACGTCATCAACGATCTGATCCGGGAGGTCGTCGTCGAGATGGGCGCCACCACCATCACCATCACGCACGATCTGACCACCGTCAGCCGCGTCGCCGACCGCGTCGCCATGCTGCACGGTGGCGTCCTTCGATGGTCCGGCGCGGCGCACGACATGCTGACGTCCGACAATCCGTGGTTGCGGCAATTCATCGGCGGCCGGACCGAAGGGCCGATCGAGACGCTGCGCTAGTCGGGAGGTTGCCACAAGGCGGCAGTCCTGCCCGACCATCGCGCCGCCCGATCGGGCGATGCCTCGTTCCGGGTGCGTCGACGGGGCCCGCGAGCCCCGAGATCGATCTTGCCGGGTTGCGCCGCCTGTGAGGCGCCTGTGAATCGCCTGCGAGGCGGGCATTCCCTGCCGTGACGATGCGACGAGATGCAGGTCGATGCGTCATCTTGGTTCCATGCGCGCCGCGTACTATGGTAAATATCGCCATGTCCTTCGATCTCGCCACGACGATACAGGCCATACTCACGACCTCCGCCGCCATCTGCGCGGCGTCGGTCTCGGTGGTGTGCCTGCTGAGGTGGCGACGGGCGACGGGCTACAAGTCGGTGGTGCACCTGCTGTTCGCATTCGCCGCGATGCTGGCGGCCGTCTTGAATTTCAAGCTCCTGCTCGCCTCCTCGGCATCGATGGCGTGGCCTGTGGCGCTCGCCTACGTCGGCTTCGCGACCCTAGTCTTCGTGCCCGCCGCCCGCGTTCTCGGCTCCCTGCGCTAAGGACGTTTCCGCGCCGCGTTTGACGGCGCCGGCGACCGGTCCTAGACGCCGGCCATGGCAAGATCGACGTTCGTCTGCAGCGCCTGCGGGGCGGTCTTCGGCAAATGGTCGGGCCGCTGCGACGGATGCGGCACGTGGAACTCCATCGTCGAGGAGGTTGCGGCAGGACCCCCGGCCGGCCGCGCCGTCCCGACCCGCGGCATTGCCCTCGTCCCCCTCGATGCGCCCGAGGCGCCGCTCGCGCGGACGCCCACGGGGCTGCCCGAGTTCGACCGGGTACTCGGCGGCGGCTTCGTCCCGGGCTCGGCCGTCCTCGTCGGCGGCGATCCGGGGATCGGCAAGTCGACGCTGCTCCTGCAGGTCGCCGCCGCCGTCGCCGGGGCGGATCACGGGGCCATCTACGTCTCGGGCGAGGAGGCGGCAGGCCAGATCCGGATGCGCGCGCATCGCCTCGGCCTCGCCGGGTCGTCGGTGCGGCTCGCGACCGAAACGTCGCTTGGCGAGATCGCGGCCATGCTCCGGGCGGAGCGCCCGGCGCTCGCCATCGTCGATTCGATCCAGACGCTCTGGTCGGACGCCGCGGGCGGCGCCCCGGGCTCGGTCGGCCAGGTGCGCGGCGCCGCCCACGAACTGACGGCGCTCGCCAAGGCATCGGGCACGGCCCTCGTCATGGTCGGCCACGTGACCAAGGACGGGCAGATCGCCGGCCCCCGCGTCGTCGAGCACATGGTCGACACCGTCCTCTACTTTGAGGGAGAGCGCGGCCACGCCTACCGCATCCTGCGCGCCGTCAAGAACCGCTTCGGCCCGGCCGACGAGATCGGCGTCTGGGAGATGACGGGCCAGGGTCTCGCCGGGGTCGGCAACCCCTCGGCGCTGTTCCTGTCCGAGCGCGACCGGCCCGTAGCGGGCTCCGCCGTCTTCGCCGGGATCGAGGGCACCCGGCCGATCCTGAGCGAGGTGCAGGCGCTCGTCGCCCCGGCCCCCGCCGGACAGGCGCGGCGCAGTGTCGTCGGCTGGGACGGCGGCCGACTGGCCATGGTCCTCGCCGTGCTCGAGGCGCGCTGCGGCATCCCGTTCTCGGGCCTCGACGTCTACCTGAACGTCGCGGGCGGCCTGCGCGTCGCCGAGCCCGCGGCCGACCTCGC
>CAYMRW010000250.1:0-4313 GCA_964392825.1 uncultured Rhodobacterales bacterium | reverse complement strand
GCCGCCACCGAGATGCCGAGCGCCAGCGCCATGGCGACGCCGAACAGCGCCGAATGCGCCGTCGCGTCGCCGAAATAGGCCATCCGGCGCCATACCACGAAACAGCCGAGCGGCGCCGCGGCGACTGCCACGCCGACCCCGGCGAGAGCCGCGCGCACGATGAAATCGTCGAGCATCAGCCGGCGCGCGGCTGGTCGTGGCGGTGGTCGTGCTCGTGCCGGTAGAGCGCCAGCGCCCCTTGCGTGCCCGGCCCGAAGAGCGCCCGGTATTCGGGCGCCGAGGCCACGATCTCGGGCGTCCCCTCGCAGCAGACGTGCCCGTTGAGGCAGATCACCCGGTCCGAGGCGCTCATCACCACGTGCAGCTCGTGGCTGACCATCAGGACGGCGCAGCCATGCTCTTCCCGCACCCGCTCGATGAGGCGGTAGAAGCCGGCGGAGCCCGGCTGGTCGAGACCTGCGGTGGGCTCGTCGAGGATCAGGACGTCCGGCCGCTCGAGGAGCGCCCGCGCCAGGAGCACGCGCTGGAACTGCCCGCCCGAGAGCGCCGTCATTTGCCGCCCCCCGAGGTCGGCGGCACCGACCTCGGCGAGCGCCGCCGCAAGCTCTGTCCGCCGCCGCCGCACCGGCAGCCCGAGGAACCGCTCCACGGTCAGCGGCAGCGTGGCGTCGATCGGCAGCCGCTGCGGCACGTAGCCGACGCGCAGCCCCGGCGCCCGCCAGACCCGGCCCGAAGACGGCCGCACCGCCCCGAGCACGGTGCGCAGGAGCGTCGACTTGCCCGACCCGTTCGGGCCGACAATGGTCACGATCTCGCCCCGGGAGAGGTCGAGCGAGACGTGGCGCAGGACCTGCCGGTCGCCGAGGCGCACGTCGACCGCCGACAGTTCGATCAGCGGCGCGCCGGTGACGCCGGTCACGCCGCGGCCCGACAGGCGGCGCAGCGGCCCGCGGCCTCGACCACCGCGCTCTCGATGGTGAAGCCCGCGGCCTCGGCGGCACGGCGCAGATCGCCCCCGGGCAGGTCGCGGGCGGCGACCCGCGCCTCCGCCACCGCACCGCATGACCGGCAGATGAGGAATGCCGCGCCGTGGTCCTCGGCCGGGCTGCCGCAGGCGACGAAGGCGTTCAGCCGCTCGACCCGGTGGGCGAAGCCATGCGCCACGAGGAAGTCGAGGGCACGGTAGACCACGGGCGGCTTCGAGCCGAGACCGTCCTGCGTCAGCCGCTCGAGGATGTCGTAGGCCCCCATCGCACGATGCTCGGCGAGCAGGATCTCGAGGACCCGCCGGCGCACGGGCGTCATCCGCAGGCCGCCATCGGAGCAGAGCGTGTCGGCGGCGCTGAGCGCATCGTCGACGCAGGCGTCATGGTCGTGCGCCCGAAAGGCGGGCTCGATCTCGGTCATCGCGGATGTCCGTTTCTCTGGAACCGGTACACTGTAACAGTCTCCGAAGTCCGGCACCATGCGTCTGGCCACTCGACAGGCGCCCGCGAAACCTGTGATATCTGGGGTCGGTGGCGCGGACGTCCGGCAGGGCCGGAGACGCGCCGAGAGGGGAGGATCGACATGCGACGCATCGCCATGTCCCTGCTGGCCGCGTGGCCCGCGGCCGCGCTTGCGGACGTGCCGCCGCCGGGCGCGATGGCCTGCACCGGCTGCCACGGGCTCTACGAGGGCGCGCCTAATGCCCTTTACGACAAGTCCGCGGACGAGATCGCGGAGAAGCTCGCGGCCTACCGCGAAGGCGGGCTCGACGGCACGCTGATGCCGCGCATCGCGGTGGCCTTCGACGAGGCGGAGCTCAGGGCCATCGCCGAATGGTTCGCCGCGCAGGACGCACGGCCATGACGTTGCACCGCAGAACCTTCGTCGCCGCGGGCGCGGGCCTTCTCGCCGCCCCGTATCTGGGCCTCCGGGCGCAGGCGGGCGCGCAGGTGGTCGTCGTCGGCGGCGGCTTCGGCGGCGGCACCGCGGCGCGCTACCTCGCCGGGCTCGGGCATGCCGTCACGCTGGTGACCCGCGAGGCCGCGTTCGCCACCTGCCCCTCCAGCAACACCGTGCTCGGCGGCATCAACGGCATGGACGCCATCACGTTCGGCTACGATGCGCTTAGTGGCGCCGGCGTCACCGTCGTGCAGGGCGAGGCCGCGGGCGTCGAGGACGGCGCGGTGACCCTCGCCTCGGGCGAGACCCTGCCCTACGACCGCCTGGTCCTGTCGCCGGGGATCGAGTTCACCTACGACACCATCGACGGCTACGACGCGGCGACGGCCGAGGTCATGCCGCACGCCTGGAGGGCCGGGCCGCAGACGCTGCTCCTGCGCCAGCAGCTCGAGGCGATGCCCGACGGCGGCACCGTCGTCATCGCGCCGCCGGCGAACCCGTTCCGCTGTCCGCCCGGCCCCTACGAGCGGGCCTGCCTGATCGCGCACTACCTCGGCCAGGAGAAGCCGGCGTCGAAGATCATGATCCTCGACGCCAAGGACAGCTTCTCCAAGCAGGGGCTGTTCCAGGAAGCGTGGGAGACGCTCTATCCCGGCATGATCGAGTGGGTGGGTCTTTCCGAGGGCGGCAACGTCAGCAGCGTCGATGCGGCCACGATGCACCTCGCCGGCGACTTCGTCGAGGTGACGGCCGACGTCGCCAACGTCATCCCGCCGCAGCGGGCCGGCGCCATCGCCGCGGCGGCGGGCGTCGCCGACCGCACCGGCTGGTGCCCGATCGACCCCGTGACCTTCGAGTCGCCGCTCGTGCCCGGCATCCACGTCGTCGGCGACGCGAGCCTCGCGGGCGCCATGCCCAAGTCCGCGTTCTCGGCCAACGCCCAGGGCAAGGCCTGCGCCATCGCCGTCGACGCCCTCCTCCGCGGCGAGACGCCGCCCGAGCCCAAGCTGATGAACACCTGCTACAGCCTCGCGGCGCCCGACTACGCCTTCACCGTGGCGGGGGTCTACACACCGGGCGAGGAACTCTTCGACGAGGTCGAGGGGGCGGGCGGCACCAGCCCCGTCGGCGCACCGGCCGCCATCCGCTCGGCCGAGGCGGTCTACGCCCGAGACTGGTACGCCACGATCACGACCCAGATCTGGGGGTAGCGCGCTGGCGAGGCCGGCGCGGACCGCGCCGGCTGGGTCCGATTCCGCACACTTGCCGGGCATGTGTCTGCCCGTCGACAGATTCACGATTGCGCCGCATCCCGGGAGGCCTACCCTCGTCGACAAACCGGCTCGTCGGCGCAGCGACGAGGAGGGAGGCTTCGTGAACAGGGCTCTGCTGGATCGCGACGGTGGTCCGCGGCAGGTGGAAAAGCCGGAGGCGCCGTACCAGCCACGCGACTGGGAACGCCGCCTGGCCGAGGCCCGTGCCAAGCGTCAGGCCCTCCTCGCGCGCCGCGACGGCCCTCCCGGTCCAGCGACGCCGGGCACGGGTCCGCCGGAGGCGGATACGGATCGGCCCCGAGCCCTTTGGTCCGGGAACGTCGATCTGCGCGCCGCCGCGGGGTCGTTCGCGGTCCGCGCCTTCGCGGCGGGATGCGCGGCGGGCGCGCTCCTCGCCGGCGCCGCCGTGTACCTGGCCATGTCCGCGTCTGAGGGTCCCGAGCCCGCCACTGCTGCCGTGGCATCGGTCGCCGCGCCCGACCTGCCCCGCTGCACCCGGCCGCCCGTGGGCGCCGCCGCGGACGCCGCGGACGGTCACGCGGCCTCGATCCCCGTGATCGAGACCGAACGTCTGCGCCTGCGCGCGCCGCGCACGGCCGATCTGCCCGCCTGGACCCATGCCTGGATCTCCGACTTCGCCGAACCGGGCGACGGGGCCGAGGCGGCATGGACCGAGTTCTGCTTCTACACGGCGGGCTGGCTCCTGCACGGGCACGGGCTGTGGTCTGTCGAACGGCGCGAGGACGGCGTGCTGGTGGGCTTCGTGCTGCTCGGCCTCGAATGGTCCGACGACGAGCCCGAGCTCGGCTACATCTTCCTGCGCGACCATCACGGGCAAGGCTATGCCTCAGAGGCCTGCGCCGCCGCGCGGGATTTCGGCTTCACGCTGCTCGATACCTTCGTCAGCTACGTGGATCCCGGCAACACCGCCTCGAACCGGCTGGCCGAGAGGCTCGGCGCGCGCCGCGACGAAGCCGCCGAGGCGCGCATCCGCATGGCCGAGGAGGACGCGATCCACGTCTGGCGCTACGCGAGGGCCGCATGACCCCCGCACTCGCCCATACCCCGGTTCTCGATACCGAACGGCTGATCCTGCGGGCGCCGAGCCACGCGGATTTCGACGCCTTCGCGCCCTTCGTCACCTCCGACCGC
>CAYMRW010000249.1:0-4323 GCA_964392825.1 uncultured Rhodobacterales bacterium | reverse complement strand
GAGGGCTGAGGCCTTCGCCAGACCGACGGCGCGTCCCCCCGCGGGGCGCGCCACCCCGGACATCGAGACAGGGGACGACAACCATGCCGATCTCTCGCGGCCCTGCCCCCGCGCACCCGGACGGCATGCGCCGCAAGGCAGCCGAGGGTGCCCGGCCTGAGAAGATCCGAGAGCGGTTCATGCCCGGGCGACGCGGGTGCTGACCTACACGATCCGCCGTCTCGTCCTGGCGATACCGACGCTGATCGTCATCTCCTTCATCATCTTCCTGCTTCTCGACATGGCCCCGGGCGACCCGACGGCGCAGCTGCCGCTGACGATCCCGCCCGAGGTCCGCCAGCAGATCCGCGAGAGCTTGGGCCTCGGCGAGCCCGTCCACGTCCGCTACCTTCTCTGGCTCCGGCAGTTCCTCGTGACCGAGCCGCTCCACGCCATCGAGGCGCTGACCGGCTGGAACGTCGCCGACCACGAGGCAAGCCGCGTGATCTCCTGGCAGACCCGCGCCCCCGTCATGGACCTCGTCATCCAGCGCTTGCCGCAGACGCTCATGGTCGTGGGCCTCGCCTACGTCGTGGGCGTCTTGATCGCCGTTCCCATCGGTGTCATCTCGGCCTATCGGCAGTACTCGACCTTCGATCAGGCCGGCACCTTCGTCTCGATGATCGGGTTCTCGGTGCCGCCCTTCTTCACCGGCGTGCTCGCGATCGTCATCTTCTCGGTCCAGCTCGGCTGGCTGCCCTCGATCTACGACACGACGCTGCGGGTCACGGACTGGGAGACGTTCCAGCGTCAGGTCGCGCAGATGATCATGCCGGTCATGGTCCTCGCCCTGCAGACCACGGCGCAGATCTCGCGTTTCATGCGCGCCTCGATGCTCGACAACCTGAACCAGGACTACGTGCGCACCGCCCGCGCCAAGGGTCTCGGCGAGCGCGACGTGGTGCTGACCCACGTCCTCAGGAACTCGATGATCCCGGTCGTCACCGTGATTGCGCTGGGCGTCCCCGGCATCTTCGGCGGCGCCATCATCACCGAGCAGGTGTTCAAGGTGAACGGCATCGGCCAGCTGCTGATCACCGCGATCCAGGCCAACGACCTGCCGCTGGTGCAGACGCTGACCTTCATCTTCGCCATCCTCATCGTCCTCTTCAACCTGATCGCAGACATCCTCTACGGGCTCCTCGATCCGCGGATCCGCTATGACTGACCGCGCCGACCCCGATCACCTTCCGCGCGACACCGGCGTCGAGACCGGAGGTCCGGTCGCCGCCGACATTCTCGCCGACAAGATCCCCGAGGCGCCGCCACGCAGCCAGTGGGCCGACGTCTGGAGCCAGTTCCGAAGCCACAAGGGCGCCGTCTTCGGCGCCGGGTTTTTCCTCTTCATGGTGCTGGCGGTGACGGTCGGGCCGCTGATCTGGACCGTCGACCCGACCTTCATCGACATCCGCGCCCGCAACTCGGGCCCGACGTGGGCGCACCCCTTCGGCACCGACCAGCTCGGCCGCGACACGCTCTCGCGGATGATGGCCGGCGGCCGCGTGTCGATCGCGGTCGGCATCACCGCGATGCTGCTGGCCCTCGTGCTCGGCACGTCGATCGGCGTCCTCGCGGGCTTCTTCCGCTGGCTCGACGGGCCGCTCATGCGCCTGACCGACCTGTTCCTGGCGCTGCCGCTGCTGCCGCTCCTCCTCGTCATGGTGATGCTTTTCCGCGAGACCCTGTCGTCGTCCTTCGGGCCCGAGATGGGAATCTTCATCCTCATCGTCGTCGCCATCGGCATCACCTCGTGGATGCCCACCGCGCGGATCGTCCGCGGCGATGTCCTGGCGCTGAAGGAGCGGGAGTTCGTTCTTGCCGCCCGTTCGATCGGCACCACCGACGCGCGGCTGATCGGCCGCCACATCCTGCCCAACGTGCTGTCGCCGATCATGGTGTCGGCGACGCTGGGCATCGCGACGGCGATCATCACCGAGTCGGCGCTGTCGTTCCTCGGCCTCGGCTTTCCACCGGACTTCCCGACCTGGGGGCGGCTCCTCTTCGATGCCACGGACTACATGCAGCAGTATCCCGCCCGGGTGCTCTGGCCGGGGCTCGCCATCTCGCTCACGGTGCTGAGCGTGAACTACATCGGCGACGGGCTCCGCGACGCGCTCGACCCGCGCATCCGCGGCCGCTGACCGACCCGGGCCGCGCGGCGACGGCCTCGAGAAAAGGACGGAATCCCTCAGGCGGGCCGGTTCGGACGACAGATGTCGCGCGAGGCTCGGAACACGGGGTCGAAGTTCCGGAGCCGACCCGCACCCACGGATCGACGTTCGGGCCCGACACGGCTGTGATGGCGGGCGCGGTCTTGATCCGGCCTGGAACCCGACGACATGACGTGGCGGATCCAGGGGCTTCCGAGGTGCCGCCATGTTCGAGACGTTCGGCTTCGAGACCGTCACGCCGCAGGGCGCGGCCGTCGTCCTCGGCCTCGCGCTGGGGGTTCTCTTCGGCGCGCTGGCCGAGGTCACGCGTTTCTGCCTGCGCCGCGCGGTCGCCGGACGGCCGGAGGAGCGGAGTTCGGCCGCAGGTGTCTGGCTGCTCGCGCTCGCGGCCGCCATCCTCGGCACCCAGCTCGCCGTGGCGGCGGATCTCGTCTCGTTCGCCAACCATCGCTTCGCCGCGGCCGATCTGCCCTGGCTCGCCGTGGTCGCGGGTGGCCTGATGTTCGGCGCCGGCATGGTGCTCACGCGGGGCTGCATGTCCCGCCTGACGGTGCTCATGGGCTCGGGCAACCTTCGTGCCCTGACCGTCCTTCTCGTCTTCGCCGTCGTCGCGCACGCGACCCTGAAGGGGGTGCTGGCTCCGATCCGCACCGCGCTCGGCTCCGTCACGGTGCCCATGGGCGAGTTCGCGACGCTTTCGGCTCTTCCGGGCGGAGCTCTCGTCTGGGCGGCCCTGCTCGCGGCCCTCGCTGCCGGTCTGGCGCTGCGGTCGGGGGCAGAGCGGCGCGAGCTGATCCTCGCCGGTCTCCTCGGCCTTCTGGTCCCGGCGGCCTGGGTCGGCACGGGCTTCGTCCTCTACGACGAGTTCGACCCGATCGCCATGGAAAGCCTCAGCTTCACGTCCCCCGCTGCCGAGAGCCTGTTCTGGAGCGTCGCGGCGACCTCGATCCCCGCGGGTTTCGGCGTCGGCCTCCTCGGCGGCACCATCGTCGGCGCCGCGGGCTCGGCGCTTCTCGGCGGACGGTTCCGCTGGCAAAGCTTCTGCTCGGCGCCGCAGACCGGGCGCTACGTCCTCGGCGCCGCGCTGATGGGGATGGGTGGCGTCCTCGCCGGCGGCTGCACCATCGGCGCGGGCCTCTCCGGCGTGCCGACCCTGTCCGTCGCGGCGATGCTGGCGCTGGCGAGCATCGTGCTCGGCGCCATCGTCACCGACCGAGCGTCCGTGCGCGAGGGCCGCGCCACGGCGATCCCCGCGGAATAGGCGCCGCCTACTCCGTCACCACCTTGCGCCGGATGCGACGCACGGCAAGCCAGACGATCAGAACGACCGGCGGGGTCAGGACCGCGGTCACGAGACCCTGGCTCCACCCGTCCGGCGCGAACGGGTACGCCATGTACCGGGCGAGGTTCACCGCGTAGTAGCTGATCGCGACGACCGACAGCCCCTCCACCGTCCGCTGCAGGCGGAGCTGCATGTCCGCTCGCCTGTCCATGCTCGAGAGCAGGTCCTGGTTCTGCGCCGACCGCTCCACGTCGACCCGGGTACGCAGAAGGTTGCCGGCGCGGATCGCCCGTTCCGCCATCGCCTGCAGTCGGCGCTCGCCTGATTTCACCGTGCGCATGGCGGGATCGAAGCGGCGCGTCATGAATTCGCCGAAGGTCTGCCGGCCCTCGAAGCGGACCTCGCGCATGACGCTGATCCGCTGGCCCACCAGCGCCTCGTAGGCGCCGGTCGCGCCGAAGCGGAAGCTCGTCTCGGCGAGGATCTTCTCCAGTTCCGCCGACACCTCGAGGAGCGCCTTGAGGGTTGCGTCGGCGCGGCTCGTCTCGCCCGTCATCTCGTTCATCAGGTCCGACAAGCGCCGGTCGATCTCGCCCATGCGCGCACCGAGGCCGCGGACCCGGTAGAGCCCCAGCATCGACATCGCCTTGTAGGTCTCTATCTCGCACATGCGCTGGACGATGCGGCCGATGCGGCGCGGGCCGGTGTCGTCGCGGGCGAAGACCGCCATGCGGATATGGCCGCTCGCGTCGATGCGAAAGTCGGACGCCATGATGGCGGTGTCGTCGAGAATGCGGCTGACGGCGAGGCTCTCGGGCACGAACCAGTCCC
>CAYMRW010000248.1:0-4340 GCA_964392825.1 uncultured Rhodobacterales bacterium | reverse complement strand
CGGTGAGGATGGTGGCCACGGCATCGACCATCAGCGTGGCGCCGGAGCCGGGGCTGGGCTTCTCGATCAGGTGCAGCGGCGTCGGCCCGTCGATCATGCCCCGCAGGAAGCCGAGCAGCAGCAGCGCGATCACATGCGCCATCTCGGCGGGGCCGACGAAGGGGAAGTCGCCGAGCAGATCCTCGCAGAGCAGATTGCGGGCTGCGGCAACTTCGGCGGCGGACGGCTTGGCCGGAATGGTCGGCACCACGAACCCGGGCGTCGGGGCGTAGAGAAGCCGCGCGTCGGGATGATAGCCCGGCGTGGTCAGCAGCGTGCCGCCCCGGCCAAAGACGGGTGTGTTGACGATGCCCACCAGCACGGGCAGTGCGGGGTCGGGCGTGGCCAGCACGGATTTGACCACGGCGATCGGCGGCGGGGCCGCGACCAGCTCGCCCTTGCCGTTCAGCTTCTTCCAGTGCGCCAGCCGCGCCAGCATGTGACGCAAGCGTTCCTCGGTAATCGCGGTGGCGACCGGACGGCCCTCGTCGTCGGGCACCACCCATGTCGGCTGCCCGGCGAAACGGAACACCCATGGCGTCCGGTTCGAGGCCATCAGCAGGCTCCAGACCCGCTCGACCGAGCGGGCGAGATCGCCCTCGTCGGCGCGCAAGGTGGGGATGGCCTCGCCGCTGCCCTGATAGTTGACCGGCCGGTGCTGCCCGATCAGCAGTGTGGGTTCGGCCTCGGTGATGGCCTCCGCATCGGCGATCAGGGCGGCGACAGCCTCGGGCCCTTCGCGCAGCAGCAGGTCGTTGAAATCCTCGCCTTCCTCGGGCGGCAAGACGACGGCCACGTCGCGCCCTTGCGCGCGCAGGCGCCGGGCGGCGGCCTCGGCGGCCCGCAGACCGGCCCCGGAGGTGTCGTTGTCGGCCAGGATCAGCACGCGCCGGACGCCAGGCGGCAGATCGACCTGTTCGAGGCCCGATGTCGACAACGTCGCCCAGACCGGCAGATCGGGGCATGCGGTCATCACCGCGAGGCCGGTCTCGATGCCTTCGGATAGAGCCAACCGATCGCCGTTGCCGAGCGCGGCCAGACGCACGGCGCCACCCGCCACTCGGCCCAGCATCTTCTTTGCCTTGTCGAGCGGCGCCTTGGTGACCGCCACCTCATCGGTGGCGAGGTAGCTGCGGTGCAGGCCGATGACCGCGCCATCGCGGTCGCGGACCTGTCCCAGCATGGCCGGATAGCCGGTCTTTGTCTCCCAATGGGTCAGGTCAGGGTGAAACAGCAGATCGGCGGCCTCGGGCACCATCAGGCCGCGTCCGGTCAGATACCGCGCGACCGGAGAGCCCGTGATCGTCTCCGCACCCGTCAGGATGTGCGCGATCTCCAGCGCGGGATCGCGCTTCAATGGGGGTGGCGTCGGCGGCGCGCGACGTTCCGGTGCGCCTGGCGCGATGCCCGCGAGTTCTGCTGCCTCGACGATCAGCGCCCGGCCGTCGAGCCCGGTCGCTTCCTCGATGGCGCTGATCGGACCGCCGCCCTGATTGCCGTCGAAGTCGATCCAGTCTCCAGCGTGCGCGCCGCGCAGGGTGATGACACAGGAGCCGGTATTGCGCGGCGCGTCGCCCCGGATGTTGGCGAGCCGCCACTCGTCGCCCGACCTGCGCCCGCGCGGAAACAGGCGTGGCACCCATATCTCGGCGGTCTCGCGCAGGCGCGCCACCACCAGATCGAGATCGTAGCGCAGGGGCTCGCCGCCGAGCGGTTTGGCGTCGTTGAGGTCAAGCAAGGATCACCAGACCTTTCTCGGCCCGCGTGATCGCGGTGTAGAGCCAGCGGTTGCGGTCGGCGGCGCTGCGCCCGAACCCGTCGTCGAACACGACGACGTTCTCCCATTGCGAGCCCTGCGACTTGTGGCAGGTGATGGCGTAGCCCCAGCTGGACTCGATCAGCCCGCGCCGGATCTGCCACTCCCGTCGCCCGCGCTCGGGGTCGTAGGCGACATGATCGGCGTATTCGCCGCGCCAGAAGCTCTGCCGTCCGCCGAGGCTCACCCCGTCCTCGGTCTCGACCATGGCGCTGAAGGCGAAGGCGTCGTCCGGATCCTGCCGCACCTCGGTGAGGGTCAGGAACATGCCGTTGATCAGCCCGAGATCGTGGCGGTTCTTGAGGCAGATGATCTTCTCGCCGCCGCCTGTCGGATAATCGGCGCCGAACCCGGCCGCGCGCTTCATGGCGGTGTTCAGCCAGCGCCGCGTCGCGTTGGTGCCGCAGATCACCTGGCCACCCTGCAGCATCTGCGCGGGACCGACCTCGTGGCGCGACATCTTCCAGACATGGTCGTCATGCGCGCCGGGTGGGATCGGCAGCCCCTCACGGGCCAGCGTCGCGAGCCGCAGGATGGCGCTGTCGCCCGCCTGGCGGTGCACCTCGGTCAGCATCACGTCCGGCACGGTCTCGGTGAAAAAGCCCGTGTCCTTCACGGGCGGCAGCTGCCCCGGATCGCCCAGCACGAGGATCGGCTTGCCGAAGGCCATGAGATCGCGAGCCATGTCCTCGCCCACCATCGACACCTCGTCGAGCACCAGGAGGTCCGCGTCGCGCAGGATCGACTGCTCGTTGATCAGGAACTTCGGCTGATGGATGTCCTCGAGGCGCAGCTCGAGCTGCGCGATGCGCGTCATCGCGAAGCCCCGCTCGGCCGGGCCCATGCGCGGCAGGTCGCGCCGCAGCGCTGCCAGATCCTCGGTTGCCCGCGCGATCTCCTCCGGGGTCGCTTCGGAAACCCGGTAGATCAGGCTGTGGATGGTCTGGGCGGGCGTTCCCTTGCGCGTCATGACGAGCGCCGCCTTGCCGGTGAAGGCGGCGAATATCACGCCGCCAAGCCCGCCCGGGGTCATCGGCTCAAGCCCGAGCGCCTCGATCGCCATGGCGGTGATCGTGGTCTTGCCGGTCCCGGCATAGCCGAAGAGGCGGAAGATCTGCTGCTCGTCCCGCCGCGTCTCGTACCAGTCACGGATCGCGGCGATGGCGTGGCCCTGGGCTTCGGAGAGGGTGATGGTCATGCGCGGCCCTCCCAGCAGCGGGTTGCGAACGGGCAGAACCGGCAGAGGAAGAAGTCGGGACTGGTCGCGATGCGGGGCAGCAGAACGCCTGCGTCCGCGGCGCGCAGCACGTCGACCGCCTTGTCCGACAGCGCCTGCGCGGCGGCCGGATCGAACGGCACATGTTCGTGGTAGAGCTCGCAGGTGTCCTTGTTCAGCGCGGTGAAAAGCGCGGACCCGAGGCCCATGTAGGCCATGTAGATCTGCATCTGGCCGAAATAGACGGGCTTCGAGAGCTGCACGCCTTTCTTCGCGGTGTCGGACCAGGACGAGGCTTTCAGCGCCTTGTGTTCCCAGAGCAAAGGCCATTCGAGGCCGATCTCCGGGCCATCGACGATCACGCCGTCCACATGGCCGCGAATGCGTCCACTCGCCGTCTCGAAACCGAACGGGCCGCCAGCTTGCGTCTGCGTGCGCAGAGCGAACCCGGCCTGCCGGAGCCAACGGATCGCCAAATCCTCGAAGACATGCCCGGCCGCGAAGATGCGAAGAACGCGCCCCTCGAAATCCTTGCCGGGATCGGGCGGCGTGTGGGTGACCTCGTAGACCAGCCGCCGCGCGCAGGGTTCGCCGATGCGGCTGGCGCCCAGATAGTCGCGCGGGCGCTGGCCCTCGCGTTCGGCCTCCAGCGCGGCATCGATGCGGCCGTTGATCCGCGCGCCGAGGGGTTCCGGTTCAGAGGCGTCGCGGCCATAGACACAGCCGGATCCGTGATTGAAATCGACCAGCATCCGCACCCCCTCAGAACGGCACATCGCCGTTGTCGGACTGGCGCTGCATCGAGGCCTGAAAGCCGTCGACGCAGGCCTCGATCACGCGGTCGATGTCCGCGGCCGGGCGGTCGAAGAAGGGCTCCATCAGGCCCATCTCCGTCAGCGCCTCGGCGAGCATTCGGCGGGCCTCCACGATGGCGCGCGTCTCCATGTCGGTCTTGTCGATCATGCCGTGGTTCCTTTTGGCGTTGGCCGAGCCCGCCATCAGGCAAGCCATCGAGCAGAAGCGGTAATGAGGGTGACGGTCCCAGCGCAGGCCGTGGCAGTAGCCGAAGCCCCGGGCCTCGCGACCGCAGTGAGCGCAGGGCACGCGCCGGGCGAGATCGGCGCGCGAAGGATGGCTCCGCCCGTTCGCGGCTGAAACGCTCCCCCGCCGCCTTTCCGAGACGCCGCTCACCCCATGAGCAGCAGGTCCAGCGTGTCGCGCTCCTCCTTGTCCGGGGCCGCGGTCCGGCGCTCGGAGGACAGCACGATG
>CAYMRW010000247.1:0-4359 GCA_964392825.1 uncultured Rhodobacterales bacterium | reverse complement strand
CGACCTACAGCGTCATCTACGCCACGCGCCACAACGTCCCGACCGAGCCCAAGGCGAGCTGGGGGGACCGCGCCCGCGCCATTCGAAGCGCGCTCTGGCCGCTCGGCTTTCCGGCGATCATCATTGGCGGCATCTACGGCGGCATCTTCTCGCCGACCGAGGCGGCGGCGGCGTGCGTCCTCTATGCGCTGGTACTCGAGGTCATCGTGTTCCGCTCGCTGTCGCTCAGGGGCGTCTACGACACGGCGAAGTCGACGGGGCTCATCACCGCGGTCGTCTTCATCCTCGTCGCCGCCGGCGCGGCGTTCTCGTGGGTGATCTCGTTCGCGCAGATCCCGCAGGCGATCCTCGGCGGCATCGGCATCGACGAGATGGGGCCGATCGGTGTCCTCTTCGTGATCTCGATCGCCTTCTTCATCGGCTGCATGTTCGTCGACCCGATCGTCGTGATCCTGGTGCTGGTGCCGATCTTCGCGCCGGTCGTGCAGTCGGTCGGGCTCGACCCGGTTCTCGTCGGCACGATCATCACGCTGCAGGTCGCGATCGGCTCGGCGACGCCGCCCTTCGGTTGTGACATCTTCACGGCCATCGCGGTCTTCAAGCGACCCTACATGGAGGTCGTGCGCGGCACGCCGCCCTTCATCCTGATGCTGCTGTCGGTGTCGGTGCTGCTGATCTTCTTCCCGCAGATCGCGCTCTTCCTGCGCGACCTCGCCTTCGCCGAGTAGCCCCCCGATGTTCCGGAACATTCTGGCGGGCTACGACGGGTCGGAGAACGGCGCGACGGCAGTGCAGACGGCGGCGCGGCTCGCGGCGAGTTCGGACGCCGACCTCATGATCATCACTGTCTACCGGCACCACAGCCTGCTCGAGGCGTCGCTGTCGATGGTCCGCCCCGACGATCTCGGCAATCTCGACGACGCCATGCGCGAGTACGCCACCGAGATCGTCGAGAAGGCCAAGGCGATTGCGGTCGATGCGGGCGCCCCCCGAGTACGGGGCTTCGTCAAGTCGGGACCGGTTGCCCGCTCGATCGTCAACTTCGCGGCGAACCACGGCGTCGATCTCATCGTCGTCGGCAGCCGCGGCCTTGGCTCGGTCGAGCAGTATCTATTGGGTAGCGTGTCGCACAAGATCTCGGGCATCGCCGACTGCCCGGTGCTCGTGGTCTGAGTCGATGCCCCGGGTGCCGCTCGAAACGCTCGATCTCGCGCCGGTCGCGACCGCGGACGAGCCTGTGCGGTTCGGCATGATCGCGCTGGCGACCGACCTCACGTCGGAGCGCGACGCGGCGCGGGTGTTCGATCCGCGGAGGGCGGCGCTGCACGTCGCGCGCGTGGCGTTCGAGAACCCGACGACGCCCGAGAACCTCGCCCGCATGGCGCCGCGCCTGGCGCAGGCGGCGGCGCTCCTCGTTCCGGGCGAGCCGCTCGCGGCCATCTGCTACAGTTGCACCGCCGCATCGGTCGTGATCGGCGACGCGGCGGTGGCGACGGCCATCGGTCAGGGTCGCCCCGACGTGCCCGTGGTGACGCCGGCGGCCGCCGCCTGCCGCGCACTCGGGACGCTCGGCGCGCGCCGCATCGCGCTCCTCACGCCCTATCTCGCCGAGACGACGCAGCCGATGATCGGCTACCTCGAGGCGGCGGGATTCGAGGTCGTGCGTGCCATCTGCATGGGGCTCGCCGACGACCGCGACATCGCGCGGGTCGACCCCGCCGCGATCGTCTCGGCCGCGCGGCAGGCGAACGCCGCGGAGGCGGATGCGATCTTCGTCTCCTGCACGGCGCTGCCGGTCCTCGGCCTGATCGGCCAGATCGAGGCGGCGCTCGGCAAGCCGGTCGTGACCTCGAACCAGGCGAGCCTGCGCGAGATGCTGCTGGCGGGTGGACTGCCCTTGCCCCTGGGTTACGGACGCCTCTTCGGCACCGGCGTGCGGGAGGCGGTGCCGGCGTGAGCGCTGTCGGACCGCCCGATATCGAGGCGGCGCGGGAGCGCATCCGCGGCCATGTACGGCGGACCTTCTGCGACCCGTCGTCTAGTCTTTCGGGTCTTGCCGGCGAGCCCGTCTGGCTGAAGCTCGAGCACCAGCAGATCACCGGCGCCTTCAAGCTGCGCGGGGCGACGAATGCGGTGCTCCGGCTCGGGCCGGAGACGTCGGGGGTCACCGCCGCCTCGACCGGCAATCACGGCCGGGCGCTGGCGCACGCGGCGCGTGCCGCCGGCCTGCGCTGCGTCATCTGCATGTCGCGCCTAGTGCCGCGGAACAAGGTCGACGCCATCGCCGCGCTCGGTGCCGAGATCCGGATCGTGGGAGACAGCCAGGACGACGCCGACGAGGAGGTGGCGCGCCTGGTCGAGGAGGGACTGACGCGCATCCCGCCCTTCGACCATCCCGACGTCATCGCCGGGCAGGGGACGCTCGGCCTCGAGATGCTCGAAGACGTGCCCGACGCGGGGCTCCTCCTCGTGCCGCTCTCGGGCGGCGGGCTCGTCGCCGGCATCGCCGCCGCGGCCAAGGCCCGGCGCCCCGGGATCCGCGTCGTCGGTCTGACGATGCAGCGGGGCGCCGCCATGCAGGCGAGCCTCGCCGCCGGACGGCCGGTGCTCGTGCGCGAGAAGCCGTCGCTCGCCGACTCGCTCGGCGGTGGCATCGGGCTCGCCAACCGCCACACCTTCGCCATGGTCCGCGACCTCGTCGACGACGTGATCCTGCTCGACGAGAACGAGATCGCGGCCGGTATCCGCCACGCCTATGCCGAGGAGCGGCAGGTGATCGAGGGCGGCGCGGCGGTGGGGATCGCGGCGCTGCTCGCGGGCCGGGTGCGGCCCGAGGGGCCGACGGTCGTGTTGCTCTCCGGGGCCAACATCGACATGGCGCTGCATTCGCAGGTCGTCGCCGGAGACACCCCCGACCTGATGCGCGAGGCATCCTGATGCCGGCGATCCGGGTCCTGACCGAGGCCGAGTTGCGCACGGCCGTGCCCCTCGACCTTGCCGCCGTCGACTGCGTCGCGGACGCGTTCCGGGCGCTCGCCGGCGGCGGGGTGGTGATGCCGCAGGTCCTGTCGATGGCGATCGCCGAGGCCAACGGCGAGGTCGACGTCAAGACCGCCTATATCCCCGGCGTGCCGAGCTTCGCCATCAAGGTCTCGCCCGGCTTCTTCGACAACCCCGGGCTCGGGCTGCCGTCGACCTCGGGGCTGATGATCCTGTTCTCGGCGCGGACCGGGCAGGTGGAGGCCCTGCTCCTCGACAACGGCTACCTGACCGACGTACGCACCGCCGCGGCCGGCGCCGTCGCGGCGCGAGCCTTGGCGCGGGAGGACGCGCGCACCGTCGCCATTCTCGGGGCGGGCGTGCAGGCGCGTCTGCAACTCGAGGCGCTGGCGCTCGTGCGATCGCTCGCGGCCGCGACGATCTGGGCGCGGGACCATGCCCGGGCGAAGGCCGCGGCGGCGGAACTCGCCGAGGCGCTCGGTTTTCCGGTCGGCGCGACGGAGGACCCAGGCGAAGCGGTGGCGCGGGCCGACATCGTCGTCACGACGACGCCGGCCGTGACGCCGATCCTGGAGGCCGACTGGCTGCGCCACGGCCAGCACGTCACGGCGATGGGCTCCGACCAGCACGGCAAGAACGAGGTCGACCCCGCGGCGCTCTCCCGCGTCCGCTACGTGCCCGACCGACTGTCGCAGACGCGGGCCCTGGGCGAGCTTCGCGCCGCCATCGACGCCGGGGTCGTCGGCCCAGACGCCGCGTTCCCGGAGCTCGGCGACGTGCTGTCGGGCGCCGCGCCGGGGCGGACGGACGCGGACGAGATCACGCTCGCCGACCTGACCGGGACCGGCGTGCAGGACACGGCCATCGCCACGCTCGCGCGCGAGCGCGCGGCCGAGGCGGGCGCCGGCACCCTCATCGAGAGCTGACCCATGGCCATCGTCGACACCTTCCGCTTCACCGACGCCGAGTACGAGGACCGGCTCGCCCGCACGCGCGCGGCGATGGCGGCGGCGGGCCTCGACACGCTCGTCATGTCGGACCCCTCGAACATGGCGTGGCTGACCGGCTACGACGGGTGGTCGTTCTACGTGCACCAGGCGGTGATCGTGGGGCCGACGGGCGACCCGGTCTGGTTCGGCCGCGAGCAGGACGCGCAGGGGGCGATCCGCACCTGCTACATGGCCCATGCGGACATCATCGGCTACCCCGACTATTTCGTGCAGTCGACCGAGCGGCACCCAATGGACTATCTGGCCGCGAAGCTGACCGAGCGGTCGTGGCACACCGGCCGCATCGGCGTCGAAATGGACAATTACTGGTTCTCGGCCAAGGGGTTCCAGTCGCTTTCTGCAGGGTTGC
>CAYMRW010000246.1:3772-4372 GCA_964392825.1 uncultured Rhodobacterales bacterium | reverse complement strand
CACCTCTCCGCCCGCCGCGGCCTTCGCCGCGACGGCACGTCCCGCCCTCCGCGGCGCGCGTCGTGAGCGTCGCCGAACCGGTCCCGCACGACGCCGCGGCGCTGCACGTCACCGGCCAGGCGCGCTACGTCGACGACCTGCCCGTGCCGGCCGCGACCCTGCATCTGTGCTTCGGCCTCTCGGACACGGCGCGGGGCCGGATCCTGGCGATGGATCTCGAGGAGGTGCGCCGCGCGCCGGACGTGGTCGCGGTGCTGACCGCGGATGACCTGCCGCATGGCGCGGACGTCTCGCCCTCGGTTCACGACGAACCGCTCCTCGCCACCGGCGAGGTGCACTACGTGGGCCAGCCCGTGTTCCTCGTGGTCGCCGCGAGCCATCTCGCGGCGCGGCGCGCGGCGCGGCTGGCCCGCGTCGAGATCGAGGCCGCGACGCCGGTCCTGACCATCGACGATGCGATGGCCGCCGGCAGCCGCTTCGAGTCCGGGCCGCGCGTCTACGCCAAGGGCGACGCCGCGGCGGCGCTGGCCCGGGCGCCGCGGCGACTCGCGGGCCGGATCGAGATCGGCGGGCAGGAGCACTTCTACCTCGAGGGGCAGG
>CAYMRW010000246.1:0-3762 GCA_964392825.1 uncultured Rhodobacterales bacterium | reverse complement strand
CGCTCGCCATCCCGCTCGAGGACGGCGAGATGCTGGTGCACGCCTCGACGCAGCACCCGACCGAGGTGCAGCACAAGGTGGCGGACGCCCTCGGCCAGCCGATGGCGACGGTGCGCGTCGAGACCCGGCGCATGGGCGGCGGCTTCGGCGGCAAGGAGAGCCAGGCAAACGCCCCGGCCGTCGCCTGCGCGGTGGCGGCGCGGGCCACCGGTCGGCCCTGCCGAATCCGCTACGACCGCGACGACGACATGGTCATCACCGGCAAGCGGCACGATTTCCGCATCGACTACGAGGTGGGCTTCGACGATGCGGGTCGCGTCGGAGGCATCGCGTTCCGCCAGTACGCCCGCTGCGGCTGGAGCCAGGATCTGAGCCTGCCGGTCGCCGACCGGGCGATGCTGCACGCGGACAACGCCTATCACCTGACGGACGTTAGCATCGAGAGCCACCGGCTGCGCACGAACACCCAGTCGGCGACGGCGTTTCGCGGCTTCGGCGGTCCGCAGGGGATGGTCGGGATCGAACGGGCGATGGACGAGATCGCCCATGCCCTCGGCCGCGATCCGCTCGAAGTGCGGCGCGCGAACTACTACGCCGACGCGGCTGCGGGGCAGGGGGAGGGGGGCTGTCCGCCCCCAGCCGCCCCGGGCGGGGCGGCTCCCCCCGAGGATATTTCGGGAAAGATGAAGGACGAGGGGCGGGACGCGCCGGCAGCCGACCGGGATCTGGCGTCGCGCGGGGCGGTGCCGGACCGGGGCGGCGTCCCGGCCCCGCCCGCCCGCGCCCAGACGACGCCCTACCGGATGGCCGTGGAGGACTTCGTCCTGAACGCCCTGACCGACCGGTTGGCCGAGACGTCGGACTATGCCGCCCGGCGTTCGGCCGTCGCGGCGTGGAACGCCCGCGAGCCGATCCTGAAGCGGGGCATCGCGCTGACCCCCGTGAAGTTCGGCATCAGCTTCACGCTCACGCACCTCAACCAGGCAGGGGCGCTCGTGCACGTCTACCAGGACGGCTCCATCGCCATGAACCACGGCGGCACCGAGATGGGGCAGGGTCTCTTCAGGAAGGTCAGCCAGGTCGCGGCAAGCCTGTTCGGCGTGGGGCTGGGCCGGGTGCGGATCACCGCCACCGACACGGCCAAGGTGCCGAACACCTCGGCCACGGCGGCGTCGTCGGGGTCGGATCTCAACGGCATGGCGGTCAAGGCCGCCTGCGACACCATCCGCGACCGCATCGCCGTCCTGATCGCCGAGCGGCATCAGGCGGATCCGGTGGCCGTGCGCTTTGCCGCGGAGCGGGTGGAGGTCGGGGCCGAGAGCTACGCCTGGGAGGAGGCGGTGGCGCTCGCCTACCAGAACCGGGTCAGCCTCTCGGCCACGGGCTTTTACAAGACGCCGAAGCTCGAATGGGACCGCATCGCCGGACGCGGCCGGCCGTTCCTCTACTTCGCGCAAGGGGCGGCGGTGACCGAGGTCGTCGTCGACACGCTGACGGGCGAGAACCGCATCCTCAGGACCGACATCCTGCACGATTGCGGCGCCTCGCTGAACCCGGCCATCGACATGGGCCAGATCGAGGGCGGCTTCGTGCAGGGCGCGGGCTGGCTCACCACCGAGGAACTCGTCTGGACCGAGGACGGGCGCCTCGCGACGCATGCGCCATCGACCTACAAGATCCCCGCCTGTTCGGACCGGCCGCGTGCCTTCAACGTCGCGCTCTGGGACGGCGCGAACCGGGAGGACACGATCTACCGGTCGAAGGCGGTGGGGGAGCCGCCCCTGATGCTCGGGATCTCGGCGCTGATGGCGCTTAGCGACGCCTGCGCCGCGTGCGGCCCACACTATCCCGCGCTCGACGCCCCGGCGACGGCGGAGCGGGTTCTGGCCGCGGTGCAGCGGGCGCGCGGCGAATGAGGGGCGGCGATCCCGTCTCCGGCTTCGACCGGGATGCCCTGGCGCGCGCGATCGACGCGCACGGCGTCGTCGCCCGCGTCGTGGTGACCGAGACGCGGGGGTCGGTCCCGCGGGAGGTCGGCACGGCGATGCTGGTCTGGCCCGGAGGTCATGCGGGTACGATCGGGGGCGGGACGCTCGAGTTCGAGGCGGCGGCGCGCGCCCGGGGCGTCCTCGCCGGCGGCGCCGACCGGATCGACCGCATCGCCCTCGGCCCCGGCGCCGGGCAGTGCTGCGGCGGAGCCGTGGCGCTTCTCTGCGAACGGTGGGACGCGGCGCGTCTCGCCCGTCACCCCGGGCCGGTGATCGCGCGTCCGCTCCCCGGAGAACCGGAGGGCGCGATGCCCTTCGCCCTTCGCGACCTCGCCGTTCGGGCGCGCGGTCGCGGGGTCCGCCCGGCGCTGACGATCGCCGGCGGATGGATCGCCGAAGGGGTGGCCCATGCGTCGCGCGCGCTCTGGGTCTGGGGCGCGGGGCATGTCGGGCGCGCCGTCGTCGCCGTGATGGCGCCCTTGCCCGGCGTGGAGGTGACCTGGGTCGACACCGCGGCCGACCGGTTCCCCGAGGCGATCCCGCCCGGGGTCACGCCGCGCGTCGCCGCCGACCTTTCCCGCGCGGCCCGCCACGCACCGCCGACGGCCGAGCATCTGATCCTCACCTACAGCCATGCGTTCGACCTGGCGCTCTGCCACGCGCTCCTCGGGCACGGCTTCGAGTCCTGCGGGCTGATCGGATCGGCGACGAAATGGGCGCGCTTCCGCCGCCGGCTGGCGGCGCTCGGGCACCCTCCCGACCGGATCGCGCGCATCCGCTGCCCGATCGGGGAACCGGCGCTCGGCAAGCATCCGCAGGCGATCGCCATCGGCGTGGCGCGGGCGTTCCTTGCAGGTGACGCCTCGATCGCCGGTCACGCCTCCGCCCCGGCGCGGCAGCGCGGCGCATGAGCCCGCTTCTCTCCATCCGCGGCGTGAGCAAGAGCTATCCGGGCGTCCGCGCCAACGAGGATGTCGACCTCGAGATTGCGCCCGGCGAAGTGCATGCGCTCCTGGGCGAGAACGGCGCCGGCAAGTCCACGCTCGTCAAGGTCGTCTACGGACTGGTGCGCCCCGACGCCGGGCGCATGACCCTCGCCGGCGCCCCCTACGCGCCGGCGAGCCCGCACGAGGCGCGCGCACGCGGCGTCGCCATGGTGTTCCAGCACTTCAGCCTCTTCGAGGCGCTGGACGTCGCCGAGAACGTGGCGCTGGGGATGGAGGATCCGCCGCCGATGCGCCGCCTCGCCGCTCGCATCACCGAGGTCAGTCGTGCGTACGGCCTGCCGCTCGACCCCGGCCGCACCGTCGGCGACCTCTCCGCCGGCGAGCGGCAGCGGGTCGAGATTGTGCGCTGCCTCCTGCAGGATCCGCGGCTTCTCATCATGGACGAGCCGACGAGCGTGCTGACGCCGCAGGAAGTCGAGATTCTGTTCGCGACGCTGCGCCAGCTCGCCGCCGAGGGCACGGCGATCCTCTACATCAGCCACAAGCTCGAGGAGATCCGGGCGCTTTGCGACGCCGCGACCATCCTGCGCCGCGGCCGGGTCGTGGCGACCTGCGATCCGCGGGAGCGGTCGGCGCGCGATCTGGCCGAGATGATGGTCGGCGGCACGCTTGCGGCGCCGGCCCGCACGGGCACTTCCGATGCGGGCGAGGTGGTGCTCGCGGTCGCCGGGTTGTCGGTGCCGCCGCTCGGCGCCTTCGGCGCCGGCTTGCGCGATGTCGGCTTCGAGGTGCGGCGTGGCGAGGTCCTGGGCATCGGCGGCGTCGCG
>CAYMRW010000245.1:0-4383 GCA_964392825.1 uncultured Rhodobacterales bacterium | reverse complement strand
ATGAGCTCGCCGCTGGTCTGCCAGCTCAGCATCGCCGGGCTGACGAAGCGGTTGAGGTCGGCGAAGAGCGCCCCGGCGAGGCCGGTGATCGCCCCCGAGATGACGAACGCCGTGAGGAGCACGCCGCCCGGCCGGATGCCCACGGCCGCCACCCGGCTGCGGTTCTGCCGCGCCGCCCGCAGCGCCAGTCCGAAGCGGCTCGCAACCAGCCGCGACGAGAGCCAGACGGCAGCGAGGAGCCACGCCAGCGCCACGGCGAAGAACGGCAGCGGCGCCATCGTCTCGACCCCCGGCAGGTCGGAGCGGACGTAGGTCGGCAGACCGTCCTCGCCGCCATAGGCCGGCCACGAGATCATGAAGTAGAAGGCCATCTGACCGAAGGCGAGCGTGATCATGATGAAGAAGACGCCCCCCGTCCGCAGGCTCAGCCAGCCGATCAGGAGCGCGGCGAGGCCCGCCACGGCCATCGACGCCGGCCAGATCAGCAGCGCCTCGGTCGTCCCAGGCGCCTGCCCGTCGAGCGCATGGCGCATCAGGATCCCTGCGACGTAGCCGCCCGCCCCGAAGAACGCCGCATGGCCGAAGCTGACGAGGCCGCCGTAGCCCAGCGCCAGGTTCAGCCCGACCCCGGCGAGCGCCAGGATGGCGGCGCGGGTGGCGAGCGTGATCCAGAATGGCTCCCCGGCGGCGACGCCGGCGAGCGCGATGGCGGGCAGCACGGACAGCACCGCCAACGTCACGAGCGTGCCGCGGCTCATGCGCCGCCGAAAAGCCCCGTGGGCCGCCAGACCAGCACCGCCGCCATCAGGAGGTAGATCGCCATCGAGGCGAGCGCGGCGCCGATCGCGGTAGCCGCCGCAGGCTCGAGCACGAGCGCCAGCGCCTGCGGCAGCACGGCCCGGCCGAGCGTGTCGGTCAGTCCGACGGCGAGGGCACCGACGAGGGCGCCCGCGATCGAGCCGATGCCGCCGATGACGATGACGACGAAGGCGAGGATCAGCACGGGCTCGCCCATACCCACCTGCACCGATTGCAGCGTTCCGACAAGCGCGCCGGCGAGCCCGGCCAGCGCCGCGCCGAGCGCGAAGACGAGGGTGTAGAGCCGCCCGATGTCGACGCCGAGCGCCGCGATCATCTCGCGGTCGGCCTCGCCGGCGCGGATGCGGATTCCGAGCCGGGTGCGCCCGATCAACCAGAAGAGGCACGCGGCGACGGCGAGGCCGACGCCGATCAGCGCCAGGCGGAACGCCGGATAGACGATGCCCCCGGGCAGCGTCACCGACCCCGCGAGCGCCACCGGCACGTCGAGATAGAGCGGGAACGAGCCGAAGAGCCAGCGCACGCCCTCGGAGAACATCAGGATCAGCGCGAAGGTGGCGAGCACCTGGTCGAGATGATCGCGTCCGTAGAGCCGTCGGATCACCGCGACCTCGACGACGGCGCCTGCCGAGGCCGCCGCCGCGAGCGCCGCCACGAGCCCCAGCACGTACGACCCCGTCGCCGCCGCCACCGCCGCGCAGGCGAACGCCCCCACCATGTAGAGCGATCCGTGAGCCAGGTTGATGAGCCCCATGACCCCGAAGATCAGCGTCAGCCCGGCCGCCATGAGGAACAGCATTAGCCCAAACTGGATCCCGTTCAGCGCCTGCTCGGCCAGAAGAACGGCGCTCATGCCCGGCGGACGGGCCGTGTCCGTGCGCGGCCGTCGGCACCGCCCGGGGCGCGCCGCGCCCGAACGCCGCCGCCGTCGTCGCCATCGCGCCCGTCCGCGATCGCGGCCCCGGTGTCGGGCCGGGAGAGGTTGCCGATACCCTGGGACGGTCCCATGCGGCGCGCACGGATCACGGCTGGCGGCACGGTCAGCCGCCCTTCAGCCTGGAACCCGTGGGGATGCCGTTTGCCGGGTGCCGGGTCGCCACCGATCCGTTCCGGACGCGGGCGGGTCTCCGCGTTCCGGCCCGGCTCCGCCCGCGAGGCTGCCGTCCCGGTGTCCTCTGCGCCCGCGGCGCTCACATGCTGCACTGGCCGGCGTAGGCGTCGGCGTGATCCTCGAGAGCGGTGCCGACGATGACGTTGGTCAGCACGCCGTCGCGCTCGACCACCTCGCGCACGTAGAGATCCTGCACCGGGTGCTGGTTCGGCCCGAAGGCGAAGTCGCCGCGGACGCTGCCGAACTCCGCCGCCCGGAGTGCTGCGCGAAACGCCTCCGGCTCGTCGGGATGCGCCGTCTCGAGCGCGGAGAGAAGCAGATTCGCGGTGTCGTAGCCCTGGCTCGCGTAGAGCGAGGGAAGCCGTCCGTAGGCCGCCTGGAACGCCTCGACGAACGCCTCGTTGGCGGCGTTGTCGAGATCCTGGCTCCATTGCGAGGTGTTGCGCACCCCGAGCGCCGCGGGCCCGACCGCCGCGAGGATGTCCTGGCTGAACGAGAAGGCGGGCCCGATCAGCGGCACCTCCAGCCCCGACTGGTCGTACTGCTTGACGAAGCTGATGCCCATGCCGCCCGGCAGGAAAAAGAACACCGCGTCGGGCCCGGCCGCGCGAATCTGCGCGATCTCGGCGGCGTAGTCGGTCTGGCCGAGCTGGGTGTAGATCTCGCCCGCGATGCCGCCCTCGTACATCCGCTTGAAGCCCGTCAGCGCGTCCTGCCCGGCGGGGTAGTTCGGCGCCATCACGAAGACCTCGGCGTATCCCGCCTCGTTCGTATAGGCGCCCGCCGCCTCGTGCAGATTGTCGTTCTGCCAGGCCACGTTGAAGTAGTTCTCGTGACAGCCCTCGCCCGCGAGCGCCGACGGCCCGGCATTGGGCGACAGATAGAAGATCCCCTGCCGCACCGCCCCCGGCACCACCGCCAGGGCAAGGTTCGAGAAGATGATCCCCGTCATCACGTCGACGTCCTCGGACTGGACCATCCGGTCGGAGAGCTGCACGGCGATGTCGGGCTTCTGCTGATCGTCCTCGACGACGAGCTCGATCTCGTGCCCCTCGGCCCGCTCGAGCGCCAGTTCGAAGCCGTCGCGCACGTCGATGCCGAGCCCTGCGCCGCCACCCGACAGCGTCGTGATCATCCCGACCTTCACCGGCTCCGCCGCAGCCCCTCCGGCGAACGCCGCCAGCGCCGCCACCGCGATCAATCTCATCTCCCGCCCCCTCTCGCGCCTACCGCGTTCCGGCCGTCTTAGGCGATGGAGGCGGCGCGCGAAAGGCCGCGACGGCGGTGCTCAGGCGGCGAGCAGGGCGCCAAGGGCGTCGCGCGCGACCGGCTTGAGGAGGTACGGCACCTCGGCGAGCTCTTCGGGCAGCTCCCCGCGCCGGCGACCCGTAACGGCGGCGAAGGGGATGCCGCGTGCCTTGAGAGCCCGCGCCACCGGCACGCTCGATGTCGGCCCGAGGCTGTGGTCGAGAAGCGCGAAGTCGATCTGCGGCTGGGTCGCCTCTACCACTTCCATTGCCGCCGAGACCGCCCGATACGGGCCCACGGCCTCGTGCCCGAGTTCGGCGAGCATTCCTTCCAGATCGAGGGCGGTCACGACGTCATCTTCCAGAACGAGAACACGCATCGACCCATCCTCCGTCCTTCCGCCCTGCCCTTCGGCGGACCGCTTCCATGCCCGGGGCAGGTCGCTGGCCGCTGCAAGGATAGTACGATAGAGCTTTGGAGGACAAATGCGGGAGTTCGTCTCATGACCCGGCCGCAGCCCTCGGACATCACGCCGCTCCGCGGCAGCGCCCGCAACCCCGGCATCCCGCTCGACCTCGACGTGGTGCGCGCGGTCGAGGTCAACACCTCGGCGATCGAGCGGCGGGCGGCGACGCTCCCCGGCCGCCGGTCCGTCAAGAATGTCTGGCAGGCGGCCTGGCTCCTCCGCGCGATCACGCTCATCGACCTGACGACGCTCGCGGGCGACGACACGCCGGGCCGCGTGCGCCGGCTCTGCGCCAAGGCGGCGAACCCGGTACGACGCGACATCCTGGACGCGCTTGGCATGCCGAAGATCACCACGGGCGCGGTCTGCGTCTACCACGAGATGGTCCCCGTCGCCGTCGAGGCGCTCGCGGGCACCGGTATCCCGGTCGCCGCCGTCTCGACCGGCTTCCCGGCCGGATTGTCGCCCTTCCGTCTGCGCGTGGCCGAGATCGAGGAGAGTGTCCGCGCCGGCGCCGCCGAGATCGACATCGTCATCTCGCGCCGCCACGTCCTTCTCGGCGATTGGCAGGCGCTCTACGACGAGATGCGGACCTTCCGGGCGGCCTGCGGCGAGGCGCACGTCAAGGCCATCCTCGCCACGGGAGAGCTCGGCACGCTCAGGAACGTCGCCCGCGCATCCCATGTCTGCATGATGGCCGGCGCCGACTTCATCAAGACCTCGACCGGCAAGGAGAGCG
>CAYMRW010000244.1:0-4400 GCA_964392825.1 uncultured Rhodobacterales bacterium | reverse complement strand
AGGACGATGCCGCGCTCGCGCGCGTGCGCCTCTGGGTCCGCGGGATCCAGGATCCCCGCCGCCTCCATGACGCCATTGAGGACCTTGCGGTTGTTCACCCGCACGACGTAGTCGCCCCGCTCGATTCCCGCCGCCTCGAGCGCGTCGCAGAGGAGCGCGCACATCTCGGCGTCGGCGGCGACCGACGGCGCCCCGACCGTGTCCGCGTCGCACTGGTAGAACTGGCGGAACCGCCCCGGCCCCGGCTTCTCGTTGCGCCAGACCGGGCCCATCGCGTAGCGCCGGTAGGGCGTCGGCAACTCGTTCCGGTGCTGCGCGTAGACCCGGGCGAGCGGCGCCGTCAGGTCGTAGCGCAGGGCCAGCCAGTCGCCCTCCTCCGCCCAAGCGAAGACCCCCTCGTTCGGGCGGTCGAGGTCGGGCAGGAACTTGCCCAGCGCCTCCACCGTCTCGACAGCGGAGGACTCGAGCGCGTCGAACCCGTAGGAACGGTAGACCCCGGCGATCCGGTCGAGCATCGCCGCCCGCTCGGTCACCTCGGCGCCGAAATAGTCGCGGAACCCCTTGGGCGTCTCGGCCCGGGGGCGGCCCTTCCTGTCCTTCGCCATGACGCTCCTCGGGCGCTGCGGTCGCCTGCGCGCCGCCGTCTAGCCGATGGGTCCCGGACCGGCAAGCGGCGCCGCTGGCTGCCCGGAACGCCGCATGCTAGCGAACGCCGATGCACGAGGCGGCAGCAGACGCGGCGCGCGGGCGGCGGGCTGGCGGGGCGATGGCGTGCCCTGACCGGGCACCGGGCGGCCGGGCATGAGAAGCCTCCGCCTGCCGCGGCTGGCGCTCGCCCGACCGACGGTCCTCCGCTTCGTCTGGGCTTTCGCCCTCGGCATCGTGGGCGGCCTCGTCGCGCGGGCGGCGGGTGCGCCGCTGCCATGGCTTCTCGGCAGCGTCGTCAGCGTCGGCGTCGCCGCCATGTTCGCACCGCTACAACCTTCGGTTCCGCGTGGCCTCCGCCTCGGCTTCGTGCCGGTGATCGGCGTCGCCATCGGCGCGGCGTTCACGCCCGGCATCCTGGCGGACGCCGCGGGCTGGTGGCCAAGCCTCGTCGCCCTCTGCCTCTTCGTCCCGGCCGCGCACTGGGCGGGATACCTGGCACTCCAGCGCGGCGGCCTCGACCGGCCGACCGCCTATTGGGCCGCCGTGCCGGGCGGGCTGATCGAGAGCGTCATGCTGGGGGAAGAAGCGGGCGCCGACGCCGCGATCCTGACGATCCTGCAGTTCCTGCGCCTGATCCTCTGCATCGTCGTCGTGCCCGTGGGCTTCTCGCTCGCCACCGGCGCAACCGTGGGCTCGGCCTCGGGCGTCGCGATCGGCGGCGCCGCGCCCCTGGCCGCCGCCGACTGGGCGGTCCTCGGCCTCTGCGGCGTCACGGGGTACTTCGGCGGCCGCGCACTCGGCCTGCCTGCGGCGGTGATGACCGGCCCGCTCCTCGTCAGCGGCGCCGCGCATCTCGCGGGGCTCGTCCAGGGGGCGCCGCCGCGCTGGCTGATCGACCTGACGCAGCTCGTCATCGGCGTGTCGCTCGGCTGCCGCTTCGCCGGAATGGCGCCGCGCTTCGTGGCGACGGCGCTGCGCCTCGCGGCGGTGAACCTGCTCCTGACGCTCTCGCTCGCCGGGGTCGCGGCGGCGATCCTCCCGCCGCTCGTCGGCGAGCCGTGGGAGGCGGTGCTCCTCGCCTTCGCCCCGGGCGGCATCGCCGAGATGTCGCTCGTGGCGCTGTCGCTCGACCTCAGCATCCTCTTCGTCACAACGCACCACGTGCTCCGCATCGTGCTCGCCATCGGCGCGGCGAAGGTGATGGCACGCCGGTTCGGGTAATGAATTCCGGAAACGCCGCGGATGGGCATCCAATGCTAGACTGAAGCACCGGAAAAACATTCTTCGGAGCATTTCATGAAGCATTTACTGATCCTCCCCGCGATAATGCTGTCTGGATCCGCCGTCGCCCAGACGGCACAACAGGTTCTCGACCAAGTCCGTCCCGGGCAGCTGGAAACCATCCAGGCTCAGGAGCAAACCCTGGTCGAGACCTGTCCTGCCGGCATCTGGTTCGACGACCGCTGCCGCGGCCAACGCTTCTGGAAAGACATCAGACCCGATGGCGAGGCCTTCGCCAGCGCGTTCGGCAACGCCGCCAGGGCCCCCGGAGAGATCGGGTCAGCTGTCCTCATAACGGTCGACGACGGGACCGTCAGGGAATACCACTTGGTCGGCAATAAGCGCGAAACGCCCTCGACCATCCAGGGCGGGCTTGTCGCGACACTGAACGAAGGCGCCTTTCCTGCGGCCGCATCCCAGCATCTGTTCGACTACGATCTACTCAGCCGCGTGACCGTGACGAAGGGTGAAACCGACGGCTACGCCTCGATCTACTACGAGGTCGCCGTCCCGGAGGAAAACGGCGATCTCGGGCTGTACTACAGCATCCTGCGCGAATACGGCGCATCGGGGTCGTACGATCAGGTCGAATGCACCTCGGACCGATATCTGGCCGACAAGGGCCTGCGCGGCCCCGCCGAATGCGTCACCGCTTCCCGGCATGCCCAGAACGGAATTTCCCGGCAAGGCTGCCTGGCCCCGGAAGAAGCGGCAGCCTTCGCCATCGGCGGCGCGGCGTCGCAGGAGTGCGGCAACGGCGTCGACATGATCGCAAGCGGAGGCAAGTTCCGGCCGCACGACTCAGTCCTCGCCGACGTCGCGAGGAAGCCGGACCGCGGTGCCGGCCTCACCTTCGCTGCGGCCCTTGGAGGCGGAGAGGTTACCAAGGAACGCTATTGCCGGGCGGTAAGCGCGGTGCAGGAGGACCTCTCCGGGCACGCCACCGCCTGCGAGACGTCCGGCTTTCCCATCTCCCCCGACGAACTCGCGGACATATACGAGCCCGAAATCGAGGCAGCCGAGATCCTGAACGCCATGCTTGGCGGGACCGGGTCGTGCGGCGTTTGCGAGGAATACGCGACGGAGTGGGTCGGCCGCGTCTGGGACGAGAACGACGGGGCCTGGACCGACATCTACGAGCGTGTCTGCACCGACTGGACCTGGGGCGAGCCCGGAGTCGACGAGAACAACGACCTGTTCTGCGACTAACCGGGCCCTCGGCGAGCGCCGCGCACCTAGCTGTTAGCGGGGCCGTGTCAGATGTGGAGATCTGGCGGGCAGCAGTCATGCTGCCCGCGCAACGAGCGACAGCCGGTGCTGGTGCCGAGCGCTCGGGCCCAGCGCTGGCTCGGCGCGTCAGGCGTCTTCGACCTGCACGACGCCCGGCAGCGACTTAAGCGCCGCGCGGATCGCTGGCGTCAGCGGCCATTCCGAAGGTGGCGTGATGTCGATCTCCCGCCCCGAGCGCGCGTCGAGCACGGTGAAGGTGACGGGCCCCGTGCCGCGGGCGCCCTTGCCGTCGGCCATGCGCCGCAGCACCGAGTGCACCGACGCCGCCGCCTCGGGCGCGTCGACGAAGAGCCGCAGCGCCATGCCGCCTGCCTCCGCCACGACGCTGTCGACCGGCACAACCGAATGCGCGACGAGGCGCAGCGACTCGCCCTCGAGCGCCGCCTCGACCTTCAGGACCACGTTCTGCCCGGGTTCCAGGAGGTCGCGGCTCGTGCGCAGCACCTCGTCCCAGACGCGCACCTCGTAGAGACCCGTCGGGTCCGAGCACTGGACGAAGGCGAAGCGGTTGCCGCGCGCGTTCTTGCGCTCCTTGCGGCCCGCGACCGCGGCGCCGAGGTTGGCGACGAGCGGCCCCCGCGCCGCGCGTTCGGTCAGCTCGGAAAGGGTCAGCACGCCGCGGCGGCGCAGCGGGCTCATGTAGTCGTCGAGCGGGTGCCCGGTGAGGTAGAAGCCCACCGCGCGCATCTCCTCGGCCAGCCGCTCGTTCGGCAGCCAGTCGTCGGTCTGCGGCAGACGCGGTTCGGGCAGATCGTCGCCTGCCTCGCCGAAGAGCGACACCTGCGCCGAAGCGCGCTGGTCGTGCACGGCCCCCGAATAGGCCGCGAGCGCGTCGAGCCCCTCGAGCACCCGGCGGCGGTTGCGGTCGAGCTGGTCGAACGCCCCGGCGCGCGCCAGCATCTCTAGGGGCCGCTTGCCGATCCGGCGCAGGTCGACGCGCCGTGCGAGATCGAAGAGCGTGGCGAAGACGCGCCCGCCCCGCGCCTCCTCGATCAGCCGCATCGCCTCTATGCCAACGCCCTTGAGCGCGCCGAGCGCATAGTGGATGCGCCCCCCGCCGACCGTGAACCTCGCCCCGCAGCGATTGACGCAGGGCGGCACGATCTCGATCCCGAGGCCGCGGCGGACCTCCTCGGCGTAGACGGCGAGCTTGTCGGTCAGGTGGATGTCGCAGTTCATGA
>CAYMRW010000243.1:0-4432 GCA_964392825.1 uncultured Rhodobacterales bacterium | reverse complement strand
GACTTCTCCAAGTACAACTTCGTCACCCCGATCATGAAGCCCGAGGCGATGGACCGCGCCACGCTGCTCGACCGGGTGATGGCGAACTACCGGCGGTTCTACTTGTGGAAGGCGCTGTTCCACTATCCGTGGCGCGGCACCGGATACCGGCGGCGCTACCTCCTGGGATGCCTGCGCGCGTTCCTCAGGGCCGGCGTGCAGCGGACCTTCTACGACCTCGGCAAGGTCGGCTACTGGGGCCCGCAGACCAAGAAGTCGCTCGACTTCCACTTCGACGAGAGCCGCCAGATCGCCGAGGCGCAGATGGACGACTGGCAGGCCGCGGCCGACCGCAGTCGAAAGGTGAAGGAGCGACAGGCGGCGATCCGGGCCCAGGGCAAGGCGCGCGCGACCGAGATGGCCGCGGCGAAGGCGTGCGGCGGCGGCGAGGGCCAGGTCGAGGCGTTCCTCGTCCCCGACCGCAAGCCCGGCGTCCCGGCGGAGTAGGCCGGTGCTCGACGGCAGCACGGTCGCCCGCGTCGGCCCGAACGCGCTGATCCAGATGGACCGCGTCCTGTCCGAGCGGCTCGGCGACCGCATGGCCGCGCGCGTCTTCGCCGCCGCCGAGGTGGCGCGCGGCGATCCGGGCGAGATGGTCCCCGAGGCCGATGTCCGCCGGCTGTTCGACGCGCTTGCCACGGCGCGACCGCGGGACTGGCCGGCGCTCGCGCACGAGGCGGGCGAGCGCACCGCCGACTACATCCTTGCCCACCGCATCCCCCGGGCTGCGCATGTGGTCCTGCCGGCGCTGCCCGCATGGGTGTCGGCCCGGCTCCTCGCCCGGGCCATCGCGCGGCACGCCTGGACCTTCGCAGGTTCGGGCACCTTCGTCGTGTCGTCCGGCCGCCGGCTGACGCTCGCCATCGTCGGCAACACGCTGGCGATGCCGGACTGCCCCTGGCACTCGGGCGTCTTCGACCGGCTGTTCCACCGCCTCGTCGGTTCGCATGTCAGCGTCCTTCTGAGCGATTGCTGCACCCGGGGCGCCGACGCCTGCATCTTCGAGATCGACACCTGAAGGACGCGCCGATGGACCCCGTCGTCGAACGTTATGCCCGGCGCGCGACGCCGCGCTACACGAGCTACCCGACCGCGCCGCATTTCGAGGCCGATTTCCCCGAAGTCGCGTACCGCGCCTGGCTGGCGGCGCTCGTCCCGGAGGAGCCCGTCTCGCTCTACCTCCACGTGCCGTTCTGCAGGCAGATGTGCTGGTACTGCGGCTGCAGCATGAAGCTCGCCGCGCGCTACGGTCCGCTTGCGGCCTACGTCGAGACGCTGCTCGCGGAGATCGACCTCGTCGCGGCGGAGCTTCCCGCGCGGATGCCGGTCGGGCACCTGCATTGGGGCGGGGGCACTCCGACCGCGCTTTCGCCCGATGACCTCGCGCGGGTGATGGCGGCGCTCCGCCGCGCCTTCGACATCCAGCCCGGAGCCGAGGTCGCCATCGAGAGCGACCCGCGGACGCTGACGCGGGAGATGGTGGCCCGGCTCGCCGATCTCGGCTTCAACCGCGCGAGCTTCGGCGTGCAGGAGTTCGACCCGGCGGTGCAGGCGGCGATCAACCGCGTGCAGCCGCCCGAAATGGTGGCGGACGCCGTCGGCGCCTTCCGCCGCCGCGGCATCGCGGCGATCAACTTCGACCTGATCTACGGCCTGCCGCACCAGACGGTCGCGACGCTGCGGCGGACGGTCGACCTCGCCGTGGCGATGGCGCCCGACCGGGTGGCGCTCTTCGGCTACGCGCATGTGCCGTGGATGGCGAAGAACCAGCGTATGATCCCCGAGGCGGCGCTGCCCGACGCGGCCGCGCGGTCGGCGCAGGCGGGCGCCGCCGCCGCGGCGCTGGTTCAGGCAGGCTACACGGCGATCGGCATCGACCATTTCGCGCGGCCCGAGGACGGCCTTGCCCGGGCTGCGCGGGACGGACGGCTGCGCCGCAATTTCCAGGGCTACACCGACGACGCGGCGAGCACGATCATCGGCCTCGGCGCGACGTCGATCGGACGGACGTCCCGGGGCTACGCACAGAACGCGGCCGACACGCGGACCTGGAAGCGGGCCGTCGAGGCGGGCTTCCCGTGGCACGGGGGCGCGCGTTCCGCGGCGAGGACGTGCTCCGCGCCGCCGTCATCGAGCGCATCATGTGCGACGGCGAGGTCCGTCCCGACGCGCTGGGCCGCGCGCACGGCGCCCGCCCGGGCTGGTGGGCCGACGCGGTCGCCGTCTTGGCGCCGATGCAGGCGGATGGCCTCGTCGAGGTGCGGGGCGGCCTTGTGCGTCTGACCGCGCGCGGTGCTCCGCTCGCCCGCGTCGTCGCCGCGGCCTTCGATCAGTACCTCGCAGGGTCGCATGCGCGCCACTCCGTCGCCGTCTAGGTCGCGCCGCGTCGTCCACCGCCGCCCCGCGACCCCAAATACCGTCCAGGTCCGGCCACTCGCGCGACCCAATGCATTCTGCAGACGGCTGCGGGCCGGGACATGGGCGAGCCGGCCCCGCCCGGGTCCGAGCCGCCGGGCTCGCCGCGTCGCGCGATCCGCGCTAGCTCTGAGCGAGTTCCACCTGCAGGAAACGGCATGCCCGAACTCGACCAGATCCGCGACGACGGCGAACCCGGCGCATCGCCCGCCGAGGCTGCAGAGACAGCCGCAGCGCCATCATCGAACGCGACCGGGCTTCACGCCGCCTACGAGGCGCTTCGCGCAAACGCGACGGTCCCGGATGCGCGCGAGCGCCTTCGTCACCTCGCCGCTCTCGGCGTCGCGGTAAAGCAGCATGCCGAGGCGCTGGTCGATGCCATCGCCGAGGATTTCGGCGGCCGGCCGCGGCAGGAGACGCTTCTGGCCGAGGTCGGCCTGGTGCTCGAGAACATCCGCTGGACCTCCCGCCGGCTTCGCCGCTGGGTCCGCCCGCGCCACATCGCCCTGTCGCCGGAGTTCTGGCCGTCGACGGCGACGGTCACCCGGGTGCCGCTCGGCGTCGTCGGCATACTCGCCCCCTGGAACTATCCGGTGCAGCTGGCGCTGGTCCCCGCCATCGCGGCGCTGGCCGGGGGCAACCGCATCCTTCTCAAGCCCTCGGAGTTCGTGCCGCGAACCGCCGACCTCCTCGACCGCATCGTCGCGTCGGCGCTGCCGTCCGACCGCGTACGCGTCGTCCGCGGCGACGCCGCCGTGGCGCGAGAGCTTACCGCGCTGCCGCTCGACGGCATCTTCTACACGGGCTCCACCGAGATCGGGCGCAAGGTGATGGCGGCGGCGGCCGAGACCCTGACCCCGGTGACGCTGGAGCTCGGCGGCAAGTCGCCCGCCATCGTGCTGCCAGGCGCCGACCTCGCCCGGGCGGCGGAGTCGCTGATGGCGGGCAAGCTTCTGAACGCCGGGCAGACCTGCATCGCCCCGGACTACGTCCTCGCCCCGCGGGGCGAGGTCGACGCGCTGATCGCGGCGCTGCGGGCGGCGACGGCACGGCTCTACCCGAACCCCGAGGGGCCGGATTATGCCGCCATCGCCCGACCCGCTGACCGCGAGCGGCTGGCGGGGATGCTGGGCGCGAACGCCGAGCCGCTGATGGACGCGATGCCAAAGCCTCCCAGGCTCGGCGCCTATGTCGTCCGCGATCCCGACCCGGACCACCGCCTCATGCGCGAGGAGATCTTCGGCCCGATCCTGCCCGTCGTGCCCTACGACGCCCCGGCCGAGGCTTCGGCCTACGTCAACGCCCGGCCCTGTCCGCTGGCGCTCTACGTCTACGGCCGCGACGCCGGGGCCTGCCGGCGCGTCGTCGACCAGGTGCGCTCGGGCGGGGCGATGATCAACGACTGCGTCATGCACGTCTCGGCGCAGGGACTGCCGTTCGGCGGCGCCGGGGAGTCCGGCCTCGGCGCCTACCACGGCGAGGAGGGGTTCCGCAGCTTCACCCGCCCGCGCAGCGTGGTGACACGCCGCCGCTTGGCGCCGATCGGCCTCGCGCGGCCCCCCTATGGGCCGACGGTCGATCGGCTGATCCGCTTTCTGCTGCGCTGACGCGGGTCAGGACACGTCGTAGCTGCGCCCGCGCCATTCGCGCGGGGTGCCGCGCCGGGCGTTCCAGAGGGCGATCCACTGGATCGCCAGCACGATGGTCATGCCGACGGGGTGCCCCACGACCGACAGGAACGACTGGCGCGCGACGAGCGCCACCGCGACGCGGGCGGCGAGCATCATCATCAGCGCTTCGAGCGCCGGGGTCAGCGCTTCGGCGTCGTCCGCGAGAAAGGCCGCGAGCGCCACGAGATACGGCAGGATGTGACCGCCGCCCAGGAGGACGGTCCAGATCGGCAGCGCCAGCGGCGTCGCCATGCCCTCGGTCGCGTTCTTGCTGAACCCGGTCCAGAGCGCCGGCCAGCTGTCGTACA
>CAYMRW010000242.1:0-4445 GCA_964392825.1 uncultured Rhodobacterales bacterium | reverse complement strand
GCAGCACCTCGGCGATGCCCGACATGCCGATGCCGCCGATGCCGACGAAGTGGATCGGACCGGTGTCGGTCGGAAGCTTGGTCACGGGTGTCATCGTCAGCGTACCGTCCATCATCTCTCCTCGCGGGCATAGTCGCCCGTCGCCACCGCCTCGACGAGGTCGGCCAGTCGTTCCGCGGCATCGGGCCTGGCCTGCGCCAGCGCGGCATGCGCCATGCGCGAGGCGGCGTCCGGGTTGTCGAGCACCAGCGCCAGCTGCTCGGCGAGGCTAGCCGCGCCGAGTTTAGATTCCGGTATCAGGATCGCGGCGTTGGCCTTGGCGAGGCCGCGTGCGTTGGCGGTCTGGTGATCCGCCGCCGCTGCCGCGAACGGGATCAGGACCGAGGGCCGTCCGATCACCGACAGATCGGCGATCGTCGAAGCGCCGGCGCGGGCGACGACGAGCTGCGCCTCGCTGATGCGGCGGGCGATGTCGGCGAAGAAGGGGGCGACCTCGGCGCCGACGTCGGCAGCGGCGTAGGCGGACGTCACGCGCCCGGCATCCTCGGCCCGCGCCTGGTGGGCGACGCGCAGGTTGCGGCGCAGCGCCTCGGGCAGCGCCGCCACCGCCTCGGGCACGACGTCGGACAGGATCCGCGCCCCCTGGCTGCCGCCGATGACGAGAAGCGACATCGGGTAGTCGCCGGGGGCGATGTAGGGCGCGCCCGCGCGGTCGAGCACGCCGCGGCGCACCGGGTTGCCGACGTGGATGCCCTCGACCCCCTCGGGCAGGCGCGTCGGCCAGGTGCCGCAGGCGACGCAGGCGACGCGGCCGGCGAAGGCCGCGTTGACGCGGCCAAGAACCCCGTTCTGCTCGTGGATCATCCGCGGCAGGCGCAGCGCCAGGGCCGCGCTCAGCGCCGGGATCGTCGGATAGCCGCCGAAGCCCACGACGACGTCGGGGCGTCGGCGCAGCATGCCCCAGCCCGCACGTCCGACGCCGCCGGCGATGCGGAACGGCACCGCCGCCTTCTCGGCCGGGCCGCCCCGGGCGAAGGTGGCCGAAGCCATCACGTCCCGCGGGACCGCCTCGGGGAAGCCGCCGGCGTAGCGTGCACCGCGCTCGTCGGTGGCAAGCCGAACCTCCCAGCCGCGGGCGAGCATCGCCTCGGCCAGCGCCTGTGCCGGGAACATGTGTCCGCCGGTGCCGCCGGCGGCGATGACGACGCGCCCGTTCACCGACCCACCCGTGCCAGAACGTCGCCGATGCGGCCCTGAGCCCGTTCGCGCGTGAATGCCAGCATCATCCCGAGCGCGATGCCCCCCGCGATCAGCGACGAGCCGCCGTAGCTGACGAACGGCAGGGTCATGCCCTTCGCGGGCAGGAGGCGCACCGCGACGCCCATGTTGATGAGCGCCTGCACCCCGAAGATCGTGGCCAGCCCGGTGCCGGCGAGGCGCACGAACGGGTCGCGCTCGCGCGTCAGCCGCGACAGAGAGCGCAGCACGATGGTGGCGTAGAGGGCGATGATGGCGAGGACGAGGATCAGCCCGTACTCCTCGGCGGCGACGGCGATGATGAAGTCGGTGTGGGCGTCGGGCAGCCACCACTTGACCTGCCCCTCGCCGACGCCGACGCCGAGCAGTCCGCCCTCGCGGATGGCGTTCGCGGCGTAGCCGAGCTGGGTGCGCGGGTCGAGCTCGGGCGACAGGAACCCGTCGATCCGCCGTGCGAAGTGCTCTGACCCGTTGTAGGCGAGCGTCCCGGCGCCAATAGCGATCCCGGCAAGCCCGACGAGGACGAGGATCGGCGCGCCGCCGACGAAGTACATGACGCCCCAGGCGAAGAGGATCAGGCAGGCCTGCCCGAAGTCGGGCTGCAGCACGAGCAGTGCCGCCACCGTCGCCGCGATGACGAACGAGATGCGCTTGCCGGGCGGCCCGTCGAGCTCGTTGCCCGCGGCGATCATCCACGCCGAGAAGACGACGAAGGCGGGCTTCAGGAACTCCGACGGCTGCAGGCTGACCACCCCGAGCGAGTACCAGCGCGTCGCGCCCTTGCCGAAGTCGGTGCCGAGAAGCGGCAGAAGCGCCAGCGCGACGAACGCCGCCGCGAAACCGACGACCGCGAGCCGGCGCACCAGCCGCGGCGTCATCATCGTCACCACCACCATCGCGCCGAGGGCCATCAGCCCGAAGACCAGCTGCCGCTCGACATAGTGGAACGGCGCCACCCCGTTCCGGGCGGCGAGCGGCGGCGACGCCGCGAAGCCCAGAAGCAGTCCGACCGCGAAAAGCAGGAGCACGCACGAGATCGACCACTTGTCGATCGTCCGCCACCAGCGTGGCAGAATAGGCTCGCCGTCCCGCAGGGGGACCGCACCATGCACCATCTCGGTCAAGGAGCCTGCCTCGTCACTGCCCTGGATGCCCGTTCGCCGGGTCTCTCGGCAATTTGTAGCGCATGCGACACGTTATCGCCAGAACTTCCGTCGCCGCGTCGAAACAACTTTGACGCGAACTACCGTCAAGCCGCTGGCGATCCCTCCGCTATCGCGGCAGGAAAGGTCTGCGAACGAAGGGAGCGGCCGCCATGCCCGATCTGCACCTTGCCTGCCGCTGCGGCACCGTCCGGGGGAGCGTCCGCGGCACCGTTCCTTCGGCCGGCACGCATCTGATCTGCTACTGCCGCGACTGTCAGGCCTATGTGCGCCATCTGGGTCGCTCGGACGTGCTCGACCCCGCGGGCGGAACCGACATCTTCCAGACGAACATCGGTCGCATCGGCGTCGACGCGGGGGCGGACCGCCTCGCATGCCTGCGCCTGTCGCCCAAGGGTCTACTCCGCTGGTACGCCGCCTGCTGCGGCACGCCCGTCGTCAATCTGCCGCCGACGGCGGCCGTACCCTTCGGCGGCATCGTCACCGCCTGCCTGCCGGACGCGGATCTCTCAGCCGCGATCGGGCCCGTCATCGCCGTTCACGGGGCTGCGAGCGCCCGCCCCGGCAAGGGGGCGCCACGGCGCAACCGCGGCACCCTCACCATGCTTCGCCGGTTCGCGGCGGTGACGCTCGCCGCCCGCAGGCGCGGCGAGCACCGGTCATCAGCGTTCCACGCCGCAGGCGCCCCGAGATCGGCGCCGCATGTGCTGACCACGGAGGAGCGGCGCGCGGCCTACGCCTGATCGCCGCCGCAAATCCGGCGCACCTCGGCTGTGAAGTGGTCGCCCCGCGCCTCGAAGTCGGGGTACTGGTCGAAGCTCGCGGCGGCGGGCGCGAGCAGGACCGTGTCGCCCGGCTCGGCCTCGGCAGCGGCGCGCGCGACCGCGGTCGCCATGTCGCCGCAGATCTCGTGCGGCACTTCGCCGATCTGCAGCGCGAACTCGCGCGCCGAATGCCCGATGAGGTAGGCCTTGGCCACGCGCCCGAGATGCGGCGCCAGCGCGGCGATGCCCCCCTCCTTGCCGAGACCGCCGGCGATCCAGCGGATCCGCTCGAACGCCTGCAGCGCCCGCCGCGCGCTGTCGACGTTCGTGGCCTTGCTGTCGTTGACGAACGCGATCCCGCCCGCCTCCGCCACCAGCTGCGAGCGATGCGGCAGGCCGCAGAAGCTCGCCAGCGCCCCCTCGATCGCGCGCGGCGCGTGTCCGAGCGCGCGCGCGGCGGCGTAGGCGGCCGAAGCGTTCTGGTGATTGTGCGCCCCCGGCAGGCCGGCCATGCCGCGCAGGTCGATCGACGCCACCTGCCGCCCCTTGCGCCATTCGGCGAGAAACCCCTTTCGCGCCACGACGTGCCAGCCCGGGCCCGGGGGGCGACGGTCCGCGGCGATGCGGATCACCCGGTCGTCGGCCGGTCCCTCCGACAGCCGGTCGGCGAGAAACCGACCTTCGACCTCGTCGACGCCGATCACGGCGCGGTCGGGCCCGCCCTCGGTGAAGAGCCGCCGCTTGGCTGCGAAGTAGCCGCCCATGCCGCCGTGCCGGTCGAGATGGTCGGGCGCGAGGTTGGTGAAGACGGCGATGTCGGGGGTCAGCGCCCGCGCCAGCTCGGTCTGGTAGGACGAGAGCTCAAGGACCACGACGCCGCCATCGCCCGGCGGCTCGATGTCGAGGACTCCGCGGCCGATGTTGCCGGCCAGCTGACTGACGACGCCGGCCGCGCCGAGAACATGGTGGATCAGCGCCGCCGTTGTCGACTTGCCGTTCGACCCGGTCACCGCGATCACCCTCGGCACGGCGTCGAACCGTTCCCATTCCGGCGTCGCCAGCGAGCGGAAGAAGAGGCCGATGTCGTTGTCGATGGGAACCCCGGCGTCGAGCGCCGCGGCCACGATCGGGTTCGGCACCGGGTAGAGGTGCGGGATGCCGGGCGACACGACGAGCGTCGCAATTCCGGCCCAGTCGGTCCGGCTCAGGTCGCCGAGCGGCAGACCTTCAACCGCCGCCCGCTCGCGGGCCTCGCCGCTCT
>CAYMRW010000241.1:0-4454 GCA_964392825.1 uncultured Rhodobacterales bacterium | reverse complement strand
TCTCGTCGTGCGCCATGTAGCCGAACGAGTAGAGGTGGACGAGCGCCGAGACCGTGGTGATGACGATGAGCATGATCGCGGTCAGGCGGTCGAGACGGATCGCCCACTCGGTCGAGAGCGAGCCCGACTCGATCCAGCGCAGGATGTCGACCTGCCGCATCTCGCCGTCGAAGCCGAGGAACACGATCCACGACAACAGGCAGGACAGGAACAGGAGGCCCGTGGCCGTCCACATTCCCGCCTCCTCGCCGATCATGCGCCAGCCGAAGCCGCAGATCAGCGCCCCCAGAAGCGGCGCGAAGAGGATGATCGTCTCCACGCGTTCAGCCCTTCATCACGTTGACGTCTTCGACGTCGATGGTGCCGCGGTTGCGGAAGAAGCAGACGAGGATGGCGAGACCGATCGCCGCCTCGGCCGCGGCGACCGTCAGGACGAAGAGGGTGAAGACCTGTCCCACGAGGTCGTTTAGGAAGGCCGAGAAGGCGACGAAGTTGATGTTCACCGCGAGCAGCATGAGCTCGATCGACATCAGCATGACGATCACGTTCTTGCGGTTCAGGAACAGCCCGAAGATGCCGATGACGAACAGCGCCGCCGCGACGGTCAGGTAATGCTCGATCCCGATCGTCATCGGATCAGGCGAATCCGAAGCCGAAGATCACGATCAGGACGATGACGATCACGACGATGATCAGTGTGTTCCGCGACATGGCTCTTGCCCCCGTTCCTTGTTTTCCCCGGGTCCGGGGCTCAGAGGCCCTGGCCCGGCTTGACGTCCTTCAGTTCCATCGCCTTGGCGGGGTCGCGCCACATCTGCTGCAGCACGTCCTGGCGCTTGATCCACGCCCGGTGGCGGAGGGTCAAGACGATCGCGCCGATCATCGCGACGAGGAGGATCAAGCCGGCGAGCTGGAACACGACGAAGTAGCGGTCGTAGAGGAGGAGGCCGAGCGCACGGGTGTTCTGCACGTCGACGGGCGTCGCGGCCACGACGCGCCCCTCGATCCCCTCGGAGAAATCCCAGACGCCGAAGGCGATGGCGAGCTGCATGACGATGACGACCCCGATCAGGAGGCCGACCGGGACGTACTTCGTCATCTCGGCCCTGAGCGCGGCGAAGTCGACGTCGAGCATCATGACGACGAAGAGGAACAGAACCGCGACCGCGCCGACGTAGACGATGACGAGAAGCAGCGCGACGAACTCCGCCCCGACGAGGATGAAAAGGCCGGCCGAGGACAGGAACGCCAGGATCAACCAGAGGACCGAGTGCACCGGGTTGCGCGCCAGAACGACGGACAGGCCGGCAGCGACGGCCAGGATCGCGAAAAGGTAGAACGCGACCGCGGTCATCGGTAGGGGGCGTCGAGTTCGAGGTTGCGCGCGATCTCCGCCTCCCAGCGGTCGCCGTTCTCGAGCAGCTTCTCCTTGGTGTAGTAGAGTTCCTCGCGCGTCTCGGTCGAGAACTCGAAGTTCGGGCCCTCGACGATGGCGTCGACCGGGCACGCCTCCTGGCAGAAGCCGCAGTAGATGCACTTGGTCATGTCGATGTCGTAGCGCGTGGTTCGGCGGCTGCCGTCTGCACGCGGCTCCGCGTCGATGGTGATGGCCTGTGCCGGGCAGATGGCCTCGCAGAGCTTGCAGGCGATGCACCGCTCCTCCCCGTTCGGATAACGGCGCAGGACGTGCTCGCCCCGGAAGCGCGGCGACAGCGGCCCCTTCTCGTGCGGGTAGTTCACCGTGGCCTTGGGCTTGAAGAAGTACTTCAGCCCCAGACCGAACCCCTTGATGAAGTCGGCGAGCAGAAAGTACTTCGCGGCGCGGGTGTAGTCGATGTTGGTCATCTCAGACTCCCACCGCCCAGCGCGCGTAGACGCCGCCGAGCAGTTCGAAATGGGCCATGAAGGCGACCAGCACGACCCAAGCCAGGCTGAAGGGCAGGAACACCTTCCAGCCGAGGCGCATCAGCTGGTCGTAGCGGTAGCGCGGGACGATGGCCTTCACCATCGAGAACAGGAAGAACATGATCAGGATCTTCAGGACCATCCAGAGGACCCCGTCGGGCAGGAATGGCACCGGGCTGAGCCAGCCGCCGAAGAAGATCACGCTGATCAGCGCGCACATGAAGACCATGGCCGCGTACTCGCCGATCATGAAGAGCAGGAACGGCGTCGACGAGTATTCGACCTGATAGCCCGCGACGAGTTCGCTCTCGGCCTCGGGCAGGTCGAAGGGCGCGCGGTTCACCTCGGCCAGCGCCGAGACGAAGAACAGGACCACCATCGGCAGGTGCGGCAGCCAGTACCAGTTCAGGAGGCCCAGATCGCCGTCCTGCGCCATCACGATGGCCGAAAGGTTCAGCGAGCCCGTCGAGATGATGACGCCGATCAGGATGAGGCCGATCGAGACCTCGTAGGAGATCATCTGCGCCGCCGAGCGCAAGCTGCCCAGGAACGGGTACTTCGAGTTCGAGGCCCAGCCGCCCATGATGACGCCGTAGACCTCGAGCGACGAGATGGCGAAGATGTAGAGGATGCCGATGTTGAGGTCGGCCAGCACCCACCCCTCGTTGAACGGAACCACCGCCCAGAGCATGATCGCGAGCACGAAGCTCGCCATCGGCGCGAGGAAGTAGACGGCGCGGTCGGCGCCCGCCGGGACCACGATCTCCTTCAGCGCGTATTTGAAGAAGTCGGCGAAGCTCTGCAGCAGGCCGAAGACCCCGACGACGTTCGGACCTTTCCGCATCTGCACCGCGGCCCAGATCTTGCGGTCGGCGTAGAGAAGCACCGCAAGGCTCATCAGGAGGAGGACCACCAGCAGCAGACCCTGCGCCAGGATGATCAGGGCGATGCCCGCGCCGGTCTGGAAGAACTCACCCATGCCGTTGCCTGTCCTCGTGGTTGAGGGCCGCGTTCGGTTCCCGTGTGTAAACAGGATCGCGCCGCGGAAGGCCAGCCCCGGCGGGCGCGACCCGGGTCATTCTGCCGCCAGCGGAACCTGGTTCCGCTGCCGCGCACGGGCGGAGAGGTCGGCCATGAGCTCGGAGGCGCGGCAGATCGGGTTGACGAGGTAGTGGTCGGCGACTGCCGACACGAAGTCGCCGTCGCCGAGGTCGCCCGCCTCGATCCGGACAACCTCGTTCTCGGCCACCTCGTCGATGCGCTGCAGATGCGGATGCTCCGCGACGATCGCCTGCCGCAGCTGGGCCAGCGTGTCGAACGGCAGCGTCGCGCCCATCTCCGCCGACAGCGCGCGCAGGATCGCCCAGTTCTCCTTGGACTCGCCCGGCGGGAACGAGGCGCGGAACGCGAGCTGCGGCCGCCCCTCGGTGTTGACGAAGAGCCCGGGCTCCTCGACCCAGGCGGCGCCGGGCAGGATGACGTCGGCGCGGTGCGCGCCGCGGTCTCCATGGCTGCCCTGGTAGATGACGAAGGCGCCGTGGGCCACATCGACCTCGTCGGCACCGAGATTGTAGACCACGTCCGCCCCGTCGAGCGCCGCCGCGACCCCGCCCTCGGTCGTGCAGCCCACGTCCATCGCCCCGACGCGGCTCGCCGCGGTGTGCAGGATCAGGAGCCCCGCCCCGGCGGCCTCCGCCAGTTTGTGCGCGGCTGCAAGGACGGCGGCGCCGTCGTCGCCCTTGAGTGCGCCCTGCCCCACGATGACGACGGCCCCGGCCTCGCGCGCCTCGGACTGGTCCGCGTCGGCGAGACGGGCGAGCGCAGCGCGGTCGGCCCCCAGGTGTTCGGTCGTGTAGGTCAGGTCGACATCTTCGCCGACGACCCCGACGCGGGCGCCGCGGAGCCACGCCTTGCGGATGCGGGAGTTCAGGACCGGCGCCTCGATCCGCGGATTGGTCCCGATCAGGAACACCGTGCGGGCATGCTCGACGTCCTCGATCGCCGCGGTCCCGACATAGGCGCCCCGGTTGCCTGCCGGCAGATGGACGCCGTCCGTGCGGCAGTCGACGACGCCGCCCTGCCCCTCCACGAGGCGCTTCAGCGCGTAGGCCGCTTCGACAGGCGCAAGATCTCCGACGAGGCCCGCGACCTTGCTCGCACCGGTCATCCGGTCCGCCGCGATCTTCAGCGCCTCGCCCCAGCTCGCCGGGCGGAGACGTCCGTTCTCACGCAGGTAGGGCCGGTCGAGCCGCTGACGGCGCAGCCCGTCCCAGACGTAGCGGGAGCGATCCGACAGCCATTCCTCGTTGATGCCGTCGTGGTTGCGCGGCAGGATCCGCATGACCTCGCGGCCCTTGGTGTCGACCCGGATGTTCGATCCGAGCGCGTCCATCACGTCGATCGTCTCGGTCTTGGTCAGCTCCCAGGGACGGGCGGTGAAGCTGTAGGGCTTGGACGTGAGCGCGCCCACGGGGCAGAGATCGACGATGTTGCCCTGCATCTCGCTATCGAGGGTCTGGCCCAGATAGGAGGTGATCTCCGCGTCCTCG
>CAYMRW010000240.1:0-4483 GCA_964392825.1 uncultured Rhodobacterales bacterium | reverse complement strand
CGGTTCGGGCGGCAAGGTCATTCGCGAGATCGTCGAGGTCTCGGGCGCCAAGGTCGACATCAACGACGACGGCGTCATCAAGATCGCGTCCCCGAACGGCGAGGCGATCCAGAAGGCGTACGACATGATCTACTCGATCGTGGCCGAGCCCGAGGAGGGGAAGGTCTACAAGGGCCGCGTCGTCAAGATCGTCGACTTCGGCGCCTTCGTGAACTTCTTCGGCAAGCGCGACGGCCTCGTCCACGTCAGCCAGATCGCCGACAAGCGGCTGAACCATCCCTCCGACGCCCTGACCGAGGGGCAGGAGGTCTGGGTCAAGCTCTTGGGCTTCGACGATCGCGGCAAGGTCCGCCTCAGCATGAAGATCGTCGATCAGGAGACCGGCCAGGAGCGGTCGAAGGAAGACGAGCCGGCCGAGTAGGCATAGGCGCGACGCAAGACGCTGGCGGACGGTGCGCCGCCCGCCAGCCCCCGAAGCAGGGACGTTTCGTCCGCCCCGCTTCATTCTTCACAGCACCCCGTGACCTCGCCTCCGAACCGACCCCGCTGCCCTTGCGGCGTCGCCTTGCCGCGGGCGCCGCGTCGGCCCGATGCCGGGGTCAGCGTTGGTCATTCCACAATCGGCGCGGTTCTTGACGAACCCAACCGCCGCTCGCATGCCAGAGGCAGAGCCTGCGCGCCGACCGCACGGCAGCGCGGCGCCGCGCCGTGTATCCGCCGTCGCAACGCGGCGGGATTGCCTTGCCGATCACGCTGGAAGGGACGCCCCGCGCCGCTAGCTCGTCGATATCATTTCAGGCAAGGACAGCGCCCGTGCGAAAGAAGGCCAGCGACTTCGATCCCCGCATCCTCGAGATCTTCGACGGCTACGTTCACGGCAAGATCAGCAAGCGAGCCTTCATCGCGCAGGCCGGGCGCTATGCCGCCGCCGGCGTGACCGGGGCCATGATCCTCGAGCAGCTCGCGCCGAACTACGCGCTGGCCCAGCAGGTCGCCCCCGACGACCCCGACATCGAGACCGAGACCGTCAGCTACGACAGCCCCGAGGGTCACGGGACCGTCAGCGGCCTGATGGCGCGTCCCGCCGGCGCCGAGGGGGCGTTGCCGGCAGTCCTCGTGGTGCACGAGAACCGCGGCCTGAACCCTTACATCGAGGACGTCGTCCGCCGGGTCGCCAAGGCCGGCTACATCGGCTTCGGGCCCGACGGCCTGAGCTCGCTCGGCGGCTATCCCGGCACCGACGAGGAGGGGCGCGAGATGCAGGGCTCGCTCGACGGGGCAATGCTCATGGCCGACTTCTTCGCCGGATACGAGTTCCTTCGCGACCGCGAGGACACGACGCGCGTGGGATGCACCGGGTTCTGCTACGGCGGCGGCGTCTGCAACGCGCTGGCCGTGGCCTATGCCGATCTCGGCGCCTCCGTCCCGTTCTACGGCCGGCAGCCGGCGGCCGAGGACGTGCCCGCGATCGAGGCACCGCTGATGATACACTACGCCGGTCTCGACGACCGCATCAACGCGGGCTGGCCGGCCTATTCCGAGGCGCTGCGGGCCAACCAGAGGCTGTTCAGCGTCCATTTCTATCCCGACGTGAACCACGGCTTCCACAACGACACCACGCCCCGCTATGACGGGGCGGCGGCGACGCTTGCGTGGGACCGGACGCTGGCCTTCTTCGACGACACCCTGCGGGCCTGACCGGCGGGAACGTCGGCCACGTCTTGTCGCATCCAAGCGCGGGGGTCCGGACACTAGATCGAGGCCAAGACAGAAGGGACGCAGACGCATGGACACCTTCCTCGGCCTCGAAGCGGTGATGCTGGCGCGCATCCAGTTCGCCTTCACCGTCGCCTTCCACTTCATCTTCCCGGCCTTCACGATCGGGCTGGCGAGCTATCTCGCCGTCCTGAACGGCATGTTCCTCTGGACCAAGGACGAGGCGTATCTGCGCCTCTTCAAGTATTGGCTAAAGATCTTCGCCATCTCGTTCGCCATGGGCGTCGTCTCGGGCATCGTGATGTCCTACCAGTTCGGCACCAACTGGTCGAAGTTCTCCGACATCGCCGGCCCCGTCCTCGGCCCGCTGATGGCCTACGAGGTCCTGACCGCCTTCTTCCTCGAGGCCGGTTTCTTGGGCATCATGCTCTTCGGCCGCGAGAAGGTGGGCCCGACCCTGCACATGACGGCCTGTCTGATGGTCGCGGTCGGCACCGCCATCTCGGCCACCTGGATCCTGTCGGTGAACTCGTGGATGCACACGCCCGCGGGCTTCACGACGAACGAGGCGGGGCAGTTCGTGCCCGAGAACTGGTGGGAGATCGTCTTCAACCCGTCGTTCCCGTACCGCCTCGCGCACACGCTGACGGCGGCCTACCTGACGACGGCCTTCATCGTCGGCGGCGTCGGCGCCTGGCACCTGATCCGCGGACGCGCCGAAAACAGGGGCGTCAGGACGATGTTCTCGATGGCCATGTGGATGGCGGCACTCGTGGCACCGCTGCAGATCGTCCTCGGCCACGAGCAGGGCCTGAACACCTACGAGTACCAGCCGACCAAGGTGCTGGCGATGGAGGGTCATTTCGAGAGCCACGAGGACGGCATCCCCCTGATCCTCTTCGGCATCCCCGACCAGGCGGCGGGCGAGATGCGCTACGAGGTCTCCATTCCGCGCATCGGTGGCCCGATCCTCGAGAAGGGCTGGGGCGCCTCGATGGACGGGCTCGACACCGTGCCCGACGAGCTCGAGCCGCCGGTCGCCATCGTATTCTGGAGCTTCCGCGTCATGGTCGGCATCGGCTTCCTCATGGTGGGCGTCGGTCTCTGGTCGCTCTGGGCGCGCTTCCGGGGCCGCCTGATGGAGGATCGCTGGCTGCACCGCGCGGCGTTCGCCATGGGGCCCTCGGGCCTCGTCGCGGTCATCGCCGGCTGGATCACCACCGAGGTCGGCCGCCAGCCCTACGTCGTCTATGGCGAGCTGATGACCGCCGACGCCGTCTCTCCCATCGCGGCAAGCGCCGTCGGCACCTCGCTCGTGGCCTTCGTGCTCATCTACTTCGCGGTCTTCGGCGCCGGCGTGGTCTATCTCCTCCGCCTGATGGGCCAGCCGCCGCAGCCCGGCCAGCGCGGGGTCCGGACCGAGCCCGGGCCCATCCGCACCGCCGGGATCACCCCGGCACCGCAGACCGCCGAGAGCGGCCGCGGTCCGCAACCGGCGGAATAGGGCCCCCATGTTCTACTCCGTCGACCTCACCATCGCCTGGGCGCTGCTCCTCGCCTTCGCCGTCTACGTGTACGTCATCCTCGACGGCTTCGACCTCGGCATCGGCATCCTCTACCCGCTGTTCCCGACCAAGCGTGACCGCGACCTCCTGATGAACTCAGTAGCCCCGGTCTGGGACGGCAACGAGACCTGGCTGGTGCTGGGCGGCGGCGGCCTCTTCGCCGCCTTTCCGCTCGCCTACGCGATCATCATGCCGGCGGTCTATCCGCCGGTGATCGCCATGCTCCTCGCCCTCGTCTTCCGCGGCGTCGCCTTCGAGTATCGCTGGCGCACCGTCCGCCGCTTCTCGCAGTGGTTCTGGGACGCGGCGTTCTTCGGCGCCTCGCTGATGGCGGCGATCAGCCAGGGCGTCATCCTCGGCGCGCTGCTGCAAGGGATCGAGGTCGAGGGGCGGGACTACGCCGGCGGCTGGCTCGACTGGCTGACGCCCTTCTCGCTCCTCTGCGGCGCCGCCGTGGCCGCGGGCTACGCACTCCTCGGCGCCTGCTGGCTGATCCTCAAGACCGAGGGCGAGGTCCACGACAAGGCGCGGCAACTAGCCCGTGTCTTCGGTCTGGCGACGGTCGCGGGCATCGTCGCCGTCAGCCTCGCGACGCCCTTCCTCGAGCCCGTCTATTTCACCCGTTGGTTCACGTGGCCGAGCATGCTCTGGCTCTCGCCCGTCCCGATCGCCGTCGGCGTCCTGATGCTGGTGCTTGCCCGCACGCTGCTGACGCCCGGGCGCGACTGGCTGCCCTTTGTGGTGTCACTCGCGCTCTTCGGGCTCTGCTTCGCCGGCCTCGGCGCCTCGATGTGGCCCTACGTCATCCCGCCTGACATCACCATTTGGGACGCGGCGAGCCCGTTCTCGAGCCAGCTCTTCATGTTCGTGGGAGCCATCGTGCTGGTGCCCGTCATCCTCGCCTACACCGGCTACGCCTACTGGGTCTTTCGTGGCAAGCTCGACCCCGACCAGGGCTACCACTGATGCGCCGCCTCGCCTGGTTCGTCGGCCTCTGGGCCGCCGGCGTCGCCACCGTCGGCATCGTCGCCTACGGCATCCGCCTGATGATCCTCTGAGGAACCGTCCCCCGGGCGCGATGACGGTCGCGCCGGCGCGGACGGGGTTCGATGCCCCGTCCGCGCCGCCCCCCCTCAGAGCGGGCGGCAGGGGATGCCGATCGACTCGAGCGCCGAGCCGGGCGTGATCGTCCAAAGCTCGAT
>CAYMRW010000239.1:0-4510 GCA_964392825.1 uncultured Rhodobacterales bacterium | reverse complement strand
CGACGCCCGCACGCTGACCGGCGACTACGCGTTCCTGCGCGAGGTCGAGCACCGGCTGCAGATGATCGGCGACGCGCAGACCCATATCCTGCCGGGCGACGCCGAGGGGTTCGAACGCCTCGCGGCACTGGCGGGCCGCGATACCGCCGATCTCCGCGACGCTCTCGCGGCCTGCTTCGAGAGGGTGGCGCGCCTGACCGAGGATTTCTTCGCCCCGCAGGCGCACGAGGCGCCGCTCGACCAGGAAGACCGGGACGCCATGGCCAAATGGCGCGGCTATCCGGCGCTGCGTTCGCCGCGGGCGGTGGAGATCTTCGAAAGACTGGCCCCGTCGCTCTTTGCCCGCGTCGCGCGCACCGCGGACCGCGGACGGACGCTGCGTCATCTCGAGGACTTCATCGCCGGCCTGCCGGCAGGCGTGCAGCTCTTCGCGCTCTTCGAGGCCAATCCGCAGCTCGTCGAGCTCGTCGTCGACATCGCCGACAGCGCCCCGGAACTCGCCCGCTACCTCGGGGCGAACGCCGCGGTGTTCGACGCCGTGATCGGGGGCCGCTTCTTCGCGCCGTGGCCGGGGACCGATGCGCTCGCGGAGGAGCTGGCGGAGAGGCTCGCCCGGGCCGGCGACTACGAAGGTCGGCTCGACGCCGCCCGCAGCTGGCAGAAGGAGTGGCACTTTCGTGTCGGGGTCCACATGCTCCGCTGCCTGATCGACCCGGAGGAGGCGGGCCGCCAGTACGCCGGGCTGGCGGAGGTGACGATCCGCACCCTCTGGCCCGTGGTCGTCGCCGAGTTCGCCGAAAGCCACGGTGACCCCCCGGGTCGCGGCGCCGCGGTGATCGGCATGGGCTCGCTCGGCGCGGGCCTTCTCACCCCGTCGTCCGACCTCGACCTCATCGTCGTCTACGATGCCGAGGGCGATGCGCGTTCCGCGGGCCGCCGCCCGCTCGCGGCACGCCTCTACTACGCGCGGCTGACCCAGGCCCTCGTCACCGCGCTCGGCGCCCCGACCGCGGCCGGCAAGCTCTACGAGGTCGACATGCGCCTGCGCCCCTCGGGCCGTCAGGGGCCGATCGCGACGTCGCTCGCTGCCTTCGAGACCTACCAGCGCGAGGAGGCCTGGACGTGGGAGCATCTGGCGCTGACCCGCGCCCGGGTCGTCGCGGGCGATGCCGGTCCCGGCACGGCGGTGACGCGGTTCCTCGAGGCGCTCCTCGACCCCGCGCGGCCGCCCGACCCGATCCTCCGCGACACCGCGGACATGCGCCGCCGGCTGACCGAGGCGCATGGGGCGACCGGACCCTGGGAGGCCAAGCGCGGCCCGGGGCGCACCCTCGACATCGAGCTCGCCGCGGCGGCCGCGACCCTCGTCGGCGCCGGATGGCCGCGCGCCCTGCGGGACCAGCTCGCCGCCTCGAACCTCTTCGACGCGGAGGAGGTGGAGACGCTCGCCGCCGCGCACGCGCTTCTCTGGTCGGTGCAGGCGGCCGCGCGGCTCCTCGGCGGCAGCGACCCGAGCGCGGCGCTGGCGGAAGCGCCCCTGATCCGGCGCATCACCGGGGAGCGCTCCGCGAATGCCGCCGCGCGGCGTCTCGAGGGGCAGGCGTCGGCCGCGGCCCGGGTCATCGACGGGGTCTTCGCGGCGAAGGACGCGGGCGATGGATCGGGGTCGGGCGGGGACTAGGTCGCGCGCCATGCACGACCCCGATCCCCGAGGGCTCATCGCGGAGGCCTACGGCATGGAGGACATCTCCGTCGCGGAATGCCGGTCGATCTTCCTCGACTGGGCCCTCGGCCAGCCGCAGGACGCCGATATCCCGGCGCTGGCCCGGGTTCTCCTCGCCCGCTTCCGTGCGCCCCGTCACCCGATGACCGCGCTCCTCTCGGAGACCGCCGGCGGCACCCCCCGGCCACGCCGCCGCGGCGGCCGCGCGCGCCTCCGGCCGTGAACCCTTCCGCAAGAGGGCATCCGCGCAACGTCTTGTCGTCGCGCGCGGATCGGCGACAGCCGGCGTCCTGGGTTCGAGCTAGCTCAGCCCGTCCGCATCCGCGCCCCGGCAGTCAGGCGCGCAGCGCCGACGCCTCCTGCGCGAGCGAGGTGATGCGCGCCCAGTCGCCGCTCTGCACGGCGTCGGCCGGCGTCACCCAGGACCCCCCGACGCAAAGGACGTTCGGAAGGGCGAGGTAGTCGCGCGCGTTGGCGAGCGAGACGCCGCCCGTCGGGCAGAACGCGACCCGGGGCAGGGGGCCCGCCACGGACTTCAGCGCCGGGGCCCCGCCCGCAGCTTCGGCCGGGAAGAACTTCTGCACCGTGTAGCCGCGTTCGAGAAGGAGCATCACTTCGGTCGACGTGGCGGCTCCGGGCAGCATCGGCAGGCCGGCCTCTTCGGCGGCGTCGAGGAGCCTCGGCGTGGCGCCCGGAGAGACGCCAAACCGCGCGCCGGCGTCGACCGCAGCCGCGACGTCGGCGCTCGTGAGCAGGGTGCCGGCACCGACGATGCCGCCCTCGACCCCCGCCATCTCGCGGATGACGTCGAGCGCCGCGGGCGTCCTCAGCGTCACCTCGAGCGCCGGCAGGCCGCCGGCGACGAGCGCCTCCGCCAGCGGGCGGGCGGACGCCGCGTCCTCGACCACGAGGACGGGGATGACCGGAGCCATGCGGCAGATGTCGGCCGCCCTCGCGCTTGCTTCGCCGGCACTGATCCGCGTCATCGAACCTCCATTCCCGTCGCCTCGACCACCGGCCCGCCGGGCTTCGAAACCGCGCCCCTGGCCGCGCGGGACGAAAGCGGCGGGGCCACGCGACGGGACGCGGCCAGCGTCGCACGAGTCCTGCCCTTTGCCGGGGTGTCTGGACACTCCACACCGAACTCTCGCCGAACGGGGGCCGGTTCGCCAGCCTGAACCGGCATGTCCGAAGGCGTCATACCACGACCCCTGCGCCCTCATCCGCGCGACCGACGCTCTGCCGGAACACCGCGAAGAGCTCGCGCCCGACCCCGTGCCCGTTCGCCTCGAGCGACGGGAGAACCGGCTCCCGGGCCTCGAAGTCCTCGACCAGGGCGTCAAGCCTCCCCTCGGCCGCGTCGACCCGGACGCGGTCGCCGTCGCGAAGCCGCGCGAGCGGGCCGCCATCCGCCGCCTCGGGGGCCACATGGATCGCCGCCGGTACCTTGCCCGAGGCGCCCGACATGCGCCCGTCCGTCACCAGCGCCACGCTGAGACCGCGGTCCTGCAGGACCGCGAGCACCGGCGTCAGTGAGTGCAGTTCCGGCATGCCGTTCGCCTTGGGTCCCTGAAAGCGGACAACCACCACGGTGTCCTCGGTGAACTCGCCCGCGCGGAACGCCGCCTTGACCTCCGCCTGGTCGGCGAAGACGCGGGCCTTCGCCTCGACCACGTGGCGCGACGGGTCGACCGCCGACACCTTCATCACCCCGCGCCCGAGATTGCCGCTGAGGTCCCGCAGGCCGCCCGTCTTCTGGAACGGGTCGGCCACGGGCCGCAGGATCCGGTCGTTGCGCGTCTGCCGGTCCCACTCCTCCCAGGTCAGCGCGCCGTCGGTCACCCGGGGTTCGCGCACGTAGTCCGCCAGTCCCTCGCCCATGACCGTCTTGGTGTCGGGATGCAGCAGGCCCGCGTCCAGCAGTTCGCCGATCATGTAGCCGAGGCCGCCCGCGGCATGGAAGTGGTTCACGTCGGCGAGCCCGTTCGGATAGACCTTGGCCATCAGCGGCGTCACCGACGACAGGTCCTCGAAGTCCTCGAGATCGAGAAGGATCCCCGCCGCCCGCGCCATCGCCGGCAGGTGGATGACGAGGTTCGTCGACCCGCCCGTCGCCATAAGCCCGACGATGCCGTTCGCGAACGCCCGCTCGTCGAGGATGTCGGACACCGGGCGATAGTCGTTGCCGAGCGCCGTGATCTCGAGTGCCCGCTTCGCGCCGGCCTCGGTCAGCGCATCGCGCAGAGGCGTGTTGGGGTTGACGAAGCTCGCGCCCGGCAGGTGCAGCCCCATGAACTCCATCAGCATCTGGTTCGAGTTCGCGGTCCCGTAGAACGTGCAGGTCCCCGGCCCGTGGTAGCTCGCCATCTCGGCGGCCATCAGTTCATCGCGCCCGATCTCGCCCGTGGCGAAGCGTTGCCGCACCTTCGACTTCTCGTCGTTGGGCAATCCGCTCGTCATCGGCCCTGCCGGCAGGAACACCCCGGGGATGTATCCGAACGTCGCCGCGGCGATCACGAGCCCCGGCACGATCTTGTCGCAGACGCCGAGATAGACCGCCGCGTCATAGGTGTTGTGGGAAAGCGCCACCCCCGTCGCCAGCGCGATCACGTCGCGGCTGAACAGGCTCATCTCCATTCCGACCTGCCCCTGGGTAACCCCGTCGCACATCGCCGGCACGCCGCCCGCAACCTGGGCGGTAGCACCGGCGTCGCGGGCCGCGCGGCGGATCAGGTCGGGGAACCGCTCGAACGGCTGATGCGCCGACAGCATGTCGTTGTAGGCGGT
>CAYMRW010000238.1:1687-4525 GCA_964392825.1 uncultured Rhodobacterales bacterium | reverse complement strand
AATCCCGCGCCGCCCTTCATGACCTCGACCCTGCAGCAGGAGGCGAGCCGAAAGTTCGGGTTCGGTGCCCGGGCGACGATGGCGGCGGCGCAGCGGCTCTACGAGGCGGGGCTCATCACCTACATGCGCACCGACGGCATCGACATGGCCCCCGAGGCTGTGCACGCCGCGCGTGACGCGATCGGCAACCGCTACGGCGCGAACTACGTGCCGAAGAGCCCGCGGATGTACAAGAACAAGGCCAAGAACGCGCAGGAGGCGCACGAGTGCATCCGGCCGACGGACATGGCCCTCGCCCCCGACGCGGTGCGGCTGTCCGAGCCCGATCAGAGGAAGCTCTACGACCTGATCTGGAAGCGGACGCTCGCGAGCCAGATGGAGGCCGCGCGGATCGAGCGGACGACGGTGGAGATCGCTAGCGCCGACGGCGCCGTGGGCCTGCGCGCGACGGGCCAAGTGATCCTCTTCGACGGCTTCCTGAAGGTCTACGAGGAGGGGCGCGACGACAGCGCCGGAGAGGACGACAGGCGCCTGCCCCAGATCATGCAGGGTGAGGCGGTCGAAAAGGCCAGCGTGACCCCCGAGCAGCACTTCACGCAGCCGCCGCCGCGCTACACCGAGGCGACGCTGGTCAAGCGGATGGAGGAGCTGGGCATCGGCCGCCCCTCGACCTACGCCTCGATCGTCACCACAATCCAGGACCGCGGCTATGTCCGCAAGGACAAGAACCGGCTCTTCCCCGAGGACAAGGGGCGGCTGGTGACGGCGTTCCTCGTCAACTACTTCCGCCGCTACGTCGAGTACGATTTCACCGCCGGACTGGAGGAGGAGCTCGACGACATCTCAGCCGGAGAGCGGGCCTGGAAGGACGTGCTCGACCGGTTCTGGCGGGACTTCTCGGCGGCGCTGGCCGAAACCGCGGACCTGCGCATCGGCGAGGTGCTCGAGAAGATCGACGAGGTCCTCGGCCCCCACCTCTACCCCGCGCGGGAGGATGGCGGCGACCCGCGCCTCTGCCCGCTCTGCGGACAGGGACGCCTCAACCTCAAGACGGCGCGGTCGGGCGGCGCCTTCATCGGTTGCTCGAACTATCCCGAGTGCCGCTTCACCCGGCCGCTCTCGGCGCCGGGCGGCGAGGACGAGGCGATCGGGCCCGACGGCAAGCTGCTCGGCCATGACGGCGACGACCCGATCACGCTGCGCACGGGTCGCTTCGGCCCCTATGTGCAGCGTGGAGACGCGACCGAGGCGCAGCCGAAGCCGCCGCGGGCAAGTCTGCCCAAGGGCTGGGCGCCGGACGACATCGACCTCGAGCGCGCGCTGATGCTGCTCAGCCTGCCGCGGGCGATCGGGCCGCATCCCGACGACGGCGAGCCGGTCGAGGCCGGGATCGGCCGCTACGGCCCCTACGTGAAGCACGGACGGACCTATGCGAGCCTGCCCGAAGTCGACGAGGTGTTCACCGTCGGCATGAACCGCGCGGTCGAGGTCTTGGCCGCGAAGCCCGCACGCGGCCGCGGCGCCGCGGCGAAACCGCTGCGGGAGCTCGGGGAGCACCCGCAGCGCGGTGGCAGCGTGGCGGTCATGCCGGGACGGTACGGGCCCTACGTGAAGTGGGAGAAGGTGAACGCGACACTGCCGCAGAACACCGAGCCCGATGGCGTGACGATGGAGATGGCCGTGGGTCTCATCGCCGAGAAGGAGGCCAAGGGCGGCAAGAAGCGGGCCGCCGCCAAGCCAAGGCGCAAGGCCGCGGGAAAGGGCGACGCGGGCGCCTAGGCGAGCCCATTCCGGCATGGCGCCGTCGGCGCGGGCCGGTGGTGCAACGCACGATCTTTCCCGCGCCACTGGTTTGACTTCGTTCCGCGGCGCAGAATAACTCCGGGCAGTCAGAGATCGGGGTATGTCGATGAAAAAGGTCTACGAAACGGCGGACGAGGCACTGGAGGGCCTGCTCTTCGACGGCATGTTCATCGCCGCGGGCGGCTTCGGCCTTTGCGGCATTCCCGAGCTTCTGATCGCCGCCATCCGCGATGCCGGAACCAAGGACATCACGGTGGCCTCGAACAATTGCGGGGTCGACGATTTCGGGCTCGGGCTGCTTTTGCAGACCAAGCAGATCCGCAAGATGCTTTCGTCCTACGTGGGCGAGAACGCGGAGTTCATGCGTCAGTACCTCTCGGGCGAGCTCGAGCTCGAGTTCAACCCGCAGGGCACACTGGCCGAGCGCATGCGCGCCGGCGGCGCCGGGATCCCTGGGTTCTACACCAAGACGGGCGTCGGCACGATCATCGCCGAGGGCAAGGAGCACAAGGAGTTCGACGGCGAGACCTACATCCTCGAGCGCGGCATCGTCGCGGACCTCGCCATCGTCAAGGCATGGATGGCCGACAATTCGGGCAATCTCGTGTTCCGCAAGACCGCACGCAACTTCAACCCGCCGGCGGCGATGTGCGGGCGGGTCTGCGTGGCCGAGGTCGAGCAGATCGTGCCCCGCGGGTCACTCGATCCCGATCACATTCACTTGCCCGGCATCTTCGTGCATAGGATAGTCGAAGGGCATCATGAAAAGCGCATCGAGCAGCGCACGGTGCGCGCGGCCTGATCCGGGGACCCGATGGCCGACACTCGGAAGGAGCGCAGCGACGGACTGAGCGAGGGCGAAGCGCTCCTCGCCTTCTCGCGCTCGACCATCGCAATGGTGCTGAGCGACCCCTCGCAGGACGACAATCCGATCGTCTACGTGAACCGCGCCTTCGAGCGGATGACGGGCTACGCCGCCGAGAGCGCGATCGGGCGGAACTGCCGGTTCCTGCAGGGACCCGACACCGATCCGTC
>CAYMRW010000238.1:0-1587 GCA_964392825.1 uncultured Rhodobacterales bacterium | reverse complement strand
GGCCTCGTCGACGGGCTCGAGGGCAAACTCGACATCCTGCGCAGCACGACCGGAACAATCGTCAATCTCGACGTCCCCTCTGGGGCGATCGAGGTCAAATAGGGAAGAAACGATGGCTTGGGACCGCAATCAGATGGCCGCCCGCGCGGCGGAGGAGCTCGAGGACGGGATGTACGTCAATCTCGGCATCGGCATCCCGACGCTGGTGGCGAACTACATCCCCGACGACGTCGACATCACGCTGCAATCCGAGAACGGCATGCTCGGCATGGGTCCCTTTCCGACCGAGGACGAGGTCGACCCCGACCTGATCAACGCCGGCAAGCAGACGATCACGGAACTGCACCGGACAAGCTACTTCGACAGCGCCACGAGCTTCGGCATGATCCGCGGCGGCAAGATCGCGGTCGCGATCCTCGGCGCCATGGAGGTGGCCGAGAACGGCGATCTGGCGAACTGGATGATCCCGGGCAAGCTGATCAAGGGCATGGGCGGGGCCATGGATCTCGTGGCCGGGGTCGGCCGGGTGATCGTAGTGATGGATCACCAGAACAAGGCCGGCGAGTCGAAGGTGCTGCATCAGTGCACGCTGCCGCTCACGGGAACGGGCGTGGTCGACCGGATCATCACCAATCTCGGCGTCCTCGACGTGGTCGAGGGGGGGCTTCGCATCGTCGAGATGGCCGACGGCGTCAGCGAGGACGAGATCCGCGCGGCCACCGAGGCGAACATCGTCCACTGATCCGGCCCGCGGTGCGGTTCTGCTCCGCGCCCCGGGCTGGTGCCCAACCGGCGTTCGGATACGCACCGCTGATCCGGACGAGCGCAAGCCGGGTCGGCCCGGCAAGCGCCCTCCGACCCCAGGGCGCCGACAGCGTACGCGGATCCCGCGCGCGAGCGGCATCGAATCGTCTGATCATCGCCGTATTTCCGCCGTGATCGGATGGCGTTCTCCAACCCGTGCCGAAGCGGTGGCCCGATCCCGGGGCGTGGTGGAGGCAGGCGAACAAGCCGCGGGCGCCGCCCGGGCGGGATGACGCGGACCCCAGGGCCGCCCGCCCCGACCGGAGACGCCAGGACAAGCGGCGGCGCCGCGGTCGGAGGTGCCGGCCCCGCGCCCCGCCGGACCTCGGGTCCGGCAAAGGGGTACGCGCGGCAGCGGCCGAGGACCGCCGGGACCAGCAAACAACTCCGGAGCAATCGCCATGACCATCAAGACCCTCATCCACCGCTTCAAGGCCGACGAAGACGGCGCCGTCACCGTCGACTGGGTCGTCCTGACCGCCGGCCTCGTCGTGCTCGTCGGCCTCATCGGCGGCCTCGTCGCCACCGGCGTCCAGACGGCGGGCCAGAACATTCAGAACGAGCTGACGGCGCCCTCGACCTTCAAGCCGGGCGCCACCGGCGGCACCGACGGCGGCTGAGCCGTCCCGTCCGACGCCTGAAACGACGGGCCGGCGCCGCGCCGGCCCGTCCAGAGTTCCCAAGCGGAAAGACCGCCCCTCATGCGCATCGTCTTCGGTCTCGTCCTGCTGCTGGGCCTCGGCCTCGCCGGCTTCTCGGTCTACGCGGCGCGGGGCTACATCG
>CAYMRW010000237.1:0-4525 GCA_964392825.1 uncultured Rhodobacterales bacterium | reverse complement strand
CACCTCGCCGGCAGCGGCTGGCGGCCGCCCGCCCTGCGCCGAACGCGCGCGGCACGCGTGTGATCAGTTCGGGATGTCGCCCGTCAGACCCTCGACGTAGAAATCCATGCCGAGCAGCGTCTCGTCGTCGGCCGTCTCGCCCTCGGCCAGCCACGGGGTGCCGTCCTGCCTGTTGAGCGGTCCGGTGAACGGATGGTAGTCGCCCGCGGCGATCTGGTCTGACAGCGCCTGGGCCTCGGCACGCACGTCCTCGGGGATCGCCTCGGTCATCTCGCCGATCTCGACCATCCCCTCCCCGATGCCGTGCCAGACCGCATGGCTCTCCCAAGTGCCGTCCATCACCGCCTGAACGCGGTCGATGTAGTACGGCCCCCAGTTGTCGATGATCGACGACACCCTGGGGCTCGGCTTGTACTCCGCCATGTCGGATGCCTGACCGAAGCCGATGACGTCGCCCGCCGCCTCCGCCGCGGCCAGCGGTGCCGTCGAGTCGGTGTGCTGCATGATCACGTCGGCGCCCTGCTCGATCAGCGCCTGCGCGGCGTCGGCCTCCTTGGCCGGGTCGAACCAGGTGTAGGCCCAGATCACCGAGAACTCGACGTCGGGGTTCGCCCGCTTCGCCCCGAGGTAGGCCGCGTTAATCCCCATGATCACCTCGGGGATCGGGAACGAGGCGATGTAGCCCACCCTATCGGTCTCGGTCATGTGCCCGGCGATGAGACCGATGACCGCCCGCCCCTCGTAGAACCGCGCGTTGTAGGTGGCGGCGTTCTCGGCGGTCTTGTAGCCCGTCGCGTGCTCGAACTTCACGTCCGGGAAGCGCTCGGCCACGTTGATCGTCGGGTCCATGAACCCGAAGGACGTGGTGAAGATCAGGTCGGCGCCCGAGAGCGCCATCTGCGTGATCGCCCGTTCGGCGTCGGCGCCTTCGGGCACGCTCTCGCGGTAGACGGTCTCGACCGCGTCGCCGAAGTGCTCCTCGACGGCCAGGCGGCCCTGGTCGTGGGTGTAGGTCCAGCCGCCGTCGCCGATCGGCCCGACGTAGATGAACCCCACCTTCAGCGGCTCGTCCTGCGCCAGCGCCGGCCCCGCAAAGGCCAGCGTCGCCGCGAACAGAAGCGTTCTCATACCCATTCTCCTCATTCCTCGCATGTCCAGTTCCCGGCCTCGCGCCAATCCCCGTCGCCGGTGTGGGTCGCTTCGGCCGGGTACGCGCAGACTGGGCGCGACCAACCGGTCCCGCCCTCCGCGGTCTTCGTCGTCGTCAGTGCCTCGGGCGGCGTGCCCCCCTCGACCCAGGCCTCGAGCGCAGACAGCGGGTCGAAGCCCGACTGGTCGATCCCCGGCCCGGTCGCCAAAATGCCGCAATGGTCCATGCCCGGGATCATGAAGAGCCGCGCGAACTCGTCTCCGGTCATCTCGGTCAGCGCCTCGAAGTACTCCACGGTCTTGCCGGGGAAAACGATGGCGTCGGCCCAGCCGTGCCACATCAGCAGCTTGCCGCCGGCCTCCGCGAACGCCGTGAGGTCGGGGTCGTCCGAATTGTAGGTCGCCGCCGCGGCGTCCATCCGCGCCGGATCCTCGTCGAAGTCGAAGTCCTGGATCGTCCAGCCCGGCGGCGTGTCGTCGGGGAACGCCATGTACTGCAGGAAGTTCGGGCCGAACGCGCGCGGCACCAGGGCGCCGCCGCCCTCGGCGAAGCCGGTGAGCCAGAGGCTCCAGTAGGGCTCCGATCCGACCGGCACTGCCGCGGGGTAAAGCGCCTCGCCGTCGCTGTTCTCGGCCGGGCTGTACCACTTCTCGAGCACCGCGACCTTCTCGGCGCCGAGTTCCTCCTCGAGGGTCGCGGGGTCGAACTCGCAGGCCGCCGGGTCGGCGACCATGCCGTCCTCGACCCCGTCGACGGCGTCGCAGGCGGCGACGACGGCGTCGGCGACGACCGCCGCGTCCTCGGGCTTCAGGATCGCCGCGCCGTCGGGGCCGGTGTTCGCCTGCGCGATCCAGGCGAAGGCCGAGCCGACGAGGCTCGGATAGTCGAGCGCCGGGGCGCCGGAGATGATGCCGTCGTAGGCCTCGGGCGTCCTCAGCGCCACCATGTTGGCCTGCCGCCCGCCGGTCGAGCAGCCCTGGAAGTACGCGTACTCGGGGGCCGTGGCGTAGTACGCCTCGGTGATGGCCTTGGCGACGCGCGTCGTCTCCTCGACCGCGCGCCAACCCCAGTCGACCTCGGCCACCGGATCGGCCATTGCCCAGCGGCCGTCGGCGGACGACTCGCCCCAGTGGCCGCCATCCATCGTCGCCACCGCGTAGTCGCGCTTCAGCGCGTAATTGATGGCGTTGATGAAGCCCGGCGCGTCGCTCGCGAGGCTGCCGCAGAAGCCACCGCAGCCCGCCATGTAGAACTTGCCGTTCCAGTCCTCCAGCGGCAGGCGCACCTCGAAATTTATGGCCGGGCGCACGTAACCGAGAACGCGGCAGTAGCCTGGAAGGTCCTCCGCCGCCTCGACCTCCACCGCCGAGATCAGGTTCGTCGCCTCGAGCTTCATGTCCTCGATCGCGGCGCAGTCCTGCGCCTTCGCGGCGCCGGTCCCGAGACCCGCGGCGAGCCCCGCCGCCAGCGTGATCGTTGTCAGTCGTGTCATCTGTCCTCCCTGCCTCAGGTCGTGGCGTGGAACACCCGGCCGAGCGAGGCCGGGGCGCCGCGCGCCGCTTTGGCGCGGCCCGATATCACCACGAGCACCAGGATGGTTATCAGGTAGGGGGACATCGACAAGAGCTCGACGGGGACAGGGAGTCCCGCGGCCTGAAGGTTCAGCTGCAGAACGGTGACGCCGCCGAAGAGATAGGCGCCGACGAGCACGCCCCAGGTCCGCCAGCCCGAGAAGACGACGATGGCGAGCGCGATCCAGCCCGCGCCCGCGGTCATGCCTTCGGTCCATTGCGGCACCCGGACGAGGCTGATGTAGGCGCCGCCGAGGCCCGCGCAGGCGCCGCCGAAGGCGATCGCCGCGAGGCGCACCGCCACCACCCGGTAGCCGAGCGCGTGGGCGGCGTCGTGGTTCTCTCCCACGGCGCGCAGGATCAGGCCGCCGCGGGTCCGGACGAGGAACCACCAGACGGCGGCCACAAGCCCGAGCGACAGATAGACCACGGCGTCGTGGCCGAAGAGGACGGGACCGAGAACGGGGATCTCGGCCAGCGGCCCGAGGTCGAGGTCCCGCGTCGGCGGCGGACGCATGCCGATGTAGCCCTGCCCCATGAGCGCCGACAGCCCCAGTCCGAAGAGCGTGAGCGCGAGCCCCGTCGCCACCTGGTTCGACAGCAGGAATTGGGTCAGCAGTCCGAAGACCAGCGCCAGCGCCGCGCCGCCCGCGGCCGCGCCCGCGAACCCGAGAGCCGGCGAACCGGTCTCGACCGCGACCGCGAAGCCGCAGATGGCGCCCACGATCATCATGCCCTCGACGCCGAGGTTCAGCACGCCGGCGCGCTCGACCACGAGCTCGCCGAGCGCGGCGAGCAGGATCGGCGTCGACGCCACCATCAGCGCCGCAGCAAGCAGCAGCGGATCGATCGCGGTCATGTCGGCCGCCCACCCATCGAGGGCCTTGTCCCCGGAAGGACCGGGGACGGCGCCCGACCACGGGCCGGCGATGCGACGGGGATAGTCCGCGCCGCGTCGCGTCGCGCCGTCGTGCCGCGGGGGCAAAGGGCCCTGCGCGACGGATCGTCCACCTGCGGGGCGGTCGGGCGATGCCCGGCGGCGCTGAGGCGCTTCGGATCCGCGCAGGCAGGCGGGGCTCGCCGGCCGTCCGTCCGAACTCCCGCTCCGCGATCCGAACGCGAAGTCATGCCGCCGCCCCGAAGCGGACACGGAAGTGGGTCAGCACATCGACGGCGAGCAGGAAGAACAGCAGCATCCCCTGGAACGCCTGGATCGCCGCGGCGGGCAGCCCCAGCATGAACTGCGCGAGCTCGCCCCCGATATAGGTCAGCGCCATCAGGAGCCCGGCGAGCAGGATGCCCACCGGGTGCAGCCGCCCCAGGAACGCCACGATGATCGCGGTGAACCCGTAGCCCACGTTGAAGTCGATCGAGATCTGCCCCGCCGGTCCGGTCAGCTCGAAGACCCCGGCGAGCCCCGCCAGCGCCCCCGAGACGCCGAGGCAGAAGACGACGAGCCGGGCGGGGCTCACCCCGGCGAACCGCGCCGCGCGGGGCGCCTGTCCCGCCACCCGGATGTGGAACCCGAGGACATGCCGGGCGAGGAGCACGTAGGCGCCGACCACCGCGAGGAGCGCGGCGACGACGCCCCAGTGCATACCGGTCCCGGCGACAAGTTCGGGGTTCGCCGCAGCCTCCCACCGCGCGAGATTGCGGCTCCCCGGAAAACCGCCCCCTTCCGGGTTCCGCAAGAGCCCGAGCGACATCGAGGCGAGAAGCTGCTCGGCGACGTAGACGAGTAGGAGCGAGACCAGGATCTCGTTGGTGCCGAAGCGGACGCGGAGGAGCGCCGGGATCATCGCCC
>CAYMRW010000236.1:4210-4568 GCA_964392825.1 uncultured Rhodobacterales bacterium | reverse complement strand
CGGGATCCTCGATCGCCGTCACCACGCGGGCGACGCCGGCGGCGACCAGCGCATCGGCGCAGGGCGGCGTTTCTCCGTGATGCGCGCAGGGTTCGAGCGTCACGTAGGCTGTGGCGCCCCGCGCCCGTTCCCCGGCCTGCCCGAGGGCGACCGTCTCGGCGTGCGGGCGGCCGCCCGGGGCCGTGGCGCCGCGGCCGACGAGATGACCGCCGCTGACCACGACACAGCCGACGGCCGGGTTCGGCCAGACGTTCCCGAGCCCGCGGCTCCCGAGGCCGAGCGCCATCGCCATGAAGCGGGCGTCGTCCTCCGGGCTCACTCGTGCGACTTGGGACGGAGCTCGCTGACGAACTTGTCG
>CAYMRW010000236.1:0-4200 GCA_964392825.1 uncultured Rhodobacterales bacterium | reverse complement strand
CGCCCGGCGCGCCGGGCTGGGGCCGCAGCTCGCTGACGAAGCGGTCGAAATCGTCGGCGGCCTGGAAGTTCTTGTAGACGCTGGCGAAACGCACGTAGGCGACGGTGTCGATGCGGGCCAGCGTCTCCATGACGATCTCGCCGATGGCCTTCGACGGGATGTCGGTCTCGCCCATGCTCTCGAGGCGGCGGACGATGCCGGAGACCATCTGCTCCATCCGCTCGGGCTCGATCGGGCGCTTCTGCAGCGCGATCCGGACCGATCGCTCGAGCTTGTCGCGGTCGAACTCCTCGCGCCGCCCGGTCGACTTGATGACGACGAGGTCGCGCAGCTGGACGCGCTCGTAGGTGGTGAAGCGACCGCCGCAGGCGGGACAGAACCGCCGCCGGCGGATCGCCACGTGGTCCTCCGCCGGGCGGGAGTCCTTCACCTGGGTGTCGGTGTTGCCGCAGAACGGACAGCGCATCCTCGCCCCCCTCGCGCAGGCCAAGCACGACGACTATAGGCGTGCCGCCAGACGTTGGGTACCCCTCAGCGCCGCGCCCCAAGATGCGGGGCGCCGAACCCCGTGTCCTCCGTGGCACAGCGCCCTAGGTGGCGGTCTGCATGGAACCGGGGGACACAGCATGACCAGAAGCATCTTCATCACCGGCGCATCGTCTGGGATCGGCGCCGCGACGGCGCGGGCTGCAGCGAAGGCGGGATGGCGCGTCGGGCTCTTCGCCCGGAGCGAGGAGACGCTGGCGGGCCTCGCGGACGAGATCGGCGGCGGCGCCATGGCGCTCCCGGGGAACGTCCGCGATCTCGACGCGGTGACGGACACGGTCGCGCGCTTTGCCGAGGCCGCAGGCGGGCTCCACGCGGCCTTCGCCAATGCCGGCAAGGGGCTCGACACGCCGGGCACCGAGGAGGGCGACCCCGAGGAGTGGCGGGACCTGATCGACATCAACATCATGGGGGTCCTCTACACGGCGCGCGCGGCCCTGCCGCATCTCCGCAAGACGCAAGGGCATCTCGTGATGACGGGGTCCGCGGCCGGGCGCCGGCACATCCCGGGCTCGATCTACGGCGCGACCAAATGGTTCGTGCACGGCTATGCGGGCAACATGGCGGAGGCGATGCGCGAATGGGGCGGCCGCTGCACCGTGATCGCGCCGGGCATGGTCGACACCGCCTTCTTCGAGGAGCGCAAGCCCGACAAGCTGCAGGCCGAGGACGTGGCGGCGGCCGTGCTCCACGCGATCGACGCGCCGGAACGGGTCGGCGTGCGCGAGATCTTCCTGATGCCCCAGCATTAGGCTCGGAACACGATCGAGAACGCCGGCGTTCCTGCAAGGCACGACCAAACGATCCGAGGGAGGACACTATGAGCATCGCGCGCGTAACCGAGATTTCCGCAACATCGTCCACGAGCTTCGACGATGCGGTGGCGGAGGGCATCTCCCGCGCCAGCCAGACCGTGCGCAACATCCGCAGCGCCTGGGTCAAGGAGCAGAGCGTCAAGGTCGAGGGCAACGCGATCACGCACTATCAGGTCAACCTGATGGTCACGTTCGTCCTCGACGGCGACGACTAGGCCCGATCGGGCGCGAGGTGGGCCGCTACCTCGCGCCGCCGCGGCCGGTCCCGATGCTCGAAGAGGTAGAGCCCCTGCCACGTCCCGAGCATGAGCCTCCCGCCCCTGACCGGGATCTGAAGGTTCACCGGCAGCATCGCCGCCTTGATATGCGCGGGCATGTCGTCCGAGCCTTCGGACCGGTGTCGGAGGTAGTCCATCGACGGGTCGTCGGCGGGCGGGACGAGGCGGCGAAAGAACGCCATGAGGTCGCGTTGGACGTCGGGATCCGCGTTCTCCTGAATCAGGAGCGAGCAGGATGTATGGCGGACGAAGAGCGTCAGCAGACCATCGCCACGAACCCAGCTCGCCACCTCGTCGGTGAACTCACGGAGCTCCGGGCCCGTCGTCTCGATCTCGAAAACGGTGTGCATGATCGCATGACGTAGTGCCGGAACGGGGCCCGCGCAAACGGTTCGAGGGAACGCGGCGGCACGTTCGCGGATTGTCTCCCGAAAGGGAGAGTCGATGGACGACGGCACCGGCGGCGGCGCGACGCGGTTCGAGGCACGGGATCGCTTCATCGGGCGTGTCGCCATCGTGGCGGCAGCGTTCGCCGTCGTGTTCCTGCTCTGGCAGATCCGATCCGCGCTCGTCCTAACCTTCTGCGGCGTTGTCGTGGCGGTCGTCATCTCTTCGATCGCCGACCCGCTGACACGGCGCGGCCTGCCGCGGACCCTCGCCGTTCTGGCATCGATCGCCTCCATCGCGGCCCTCGCGGCCGTGTTCGGGTGGATCGCCATGCCGCAGCTTTCGGCACAGATAACGGAACTGGTCGATGCCCTGCCCGCATCGGTCGAGGAACTCGACCGCCGGCTCGGCGGATGGTTCCCGGAAAACCTTGAACTCAACAGCAGCCTCATGGGCGAACTGGCCCAACACGCGGCGCGCTGGTCGGGCATGCTGCTCGCGACGGTGACGAGCCTGTTCCTCGTTGCCGCCCTCGGCGCCTTTCTCGCGCTGAACCCGGGCAATTATCGCGACGGCGCCGTCCGCCTCCTCGCGCCGCGGCACCAGGATCGGGTCGCCGACGCTCTGGACGCGGCCGGCGACAAGCTGAAGAAATGGCTTCAGGCCAAGCTCGCGGCGATGGCGGTGATCGGCACGCTCGTCACGCTCGCAACGTGGTTTCTCGGTCTGACGGCACCGTTCGCGCTCGGCCTGCTCGCGGGCATCCTCGCCTTCGTCCCGATCCTCGGGCCGATCGCGGCTGCGATCCCTGCCCTGCTCCTCGCGCTGACCATGGGCCCGGCGACGTTCCTTTGGACCGGCATCGCCTACTTCGCGATCGAACAACTCGAGTCGAACCTGCTCCTGCCCGTCTTCGAGGGCGAGATGGCGGACGTTCCGCCGGCCCTCCTCATCGTCTCGTTCTCGATCGTCGGCCTCGTGTTCGGGTTGCCGGGGATCATTGTCACCGCGCCGCTGACCGTCGCCGTCATGAGCTTGACGCGCGACCTCTACGTCGAACCGCTCAACGCGAAGAACAAGCCCTCTCAGGGAAAGGAGATCGCATGATCAGGATCGCGCTTGCCGCAAGCTGCCTTGCCGGACCGGCCTTGGCCAACGACATCTTTGTCTGCAACGACGAGACCGGCTGGGAGATCACCGTCGCCTACAACGAGACCGCCGATTGCATCGTCGACAACGTCGAGGGCGAAGTGACCGTGGACGGCGAGACCATGGTCTGCACAACCGCCGATCCGCCGCAGGAGTTCCGGCTCATGCCCGATCAGGATTTCGCCTACCGCGGCGACAACGTCACGACCGAGCTCGCCGACGACGAGGTCGTCCACGAGGGCACCTGCACCCGAAGCTGAGCCGCGCGCGTCCACGACGCCCAAGCGGGCGGCATGAGGCTGAGTGCCCGCGACGAGCAGCGATGCGCGGCCGTCCGTCACTGCATCGCGGGCGTGCGGGTCACAGCCGGGAAGCCCTTCCGGCTGGTCTTCAGTTCCGCGGGCCCATCGTACCATGGGCCGGCGACGGCGGAGGGGGCGAACCGTAGCGCCGGAAATCCGGTATCCCGCGAAGATCATCGCGGCGACAGCGGGAGGCGTCGCTCCAAGCAGAACTCTCGCGCATGCTCGGGGGACCGAACCGACCCATAGGTTCTGACCAACGCACCGCGGGCCGCCGCCGTCTTCAAGCATGACCGTAGAGCGCGGCGGCGAACGGACCCCGCGCCAACGCCTTCCGGCGGCCCCCCTCGGCGGTTACTGGTCCAGGAAGGAGCGGAGCTTGCGGCTGCGGCTCGGGTGCTTGAGCTTCCTGAGCGCCTTCGCCTCGATCTGCCGGATCCGCTCGCGGGTGACGGAGAACTGCTGGCCGACCTCTTCCAGCGTATGGTCGGTGTTCATGCCGATGCCGAAGCGCATCCGCAGCACCCGCTCCTCCCGCGGCGTAAGGCTCGCCAAGACTCGCGTGGTCGTCTCCTTGAGGTTCTCCTGGATGGCGCTGTCGAGCGGCAGGACCGCGTTCTTGTCCTCGATGAAGTCGCCGAGCTGGCTGTCCTCCTCGTCGCCGATGGGCGTCTCGAGGGAGATCGGCTCCTTGGCGATCTTCATCACCTTGCGGACCTTCTC
>CAYMRW010000235.1:0-4574 GCA_964392825.1 uncultured Rhodobacterales bacterium | reverse complement strand
CGAGCGCCAGCGCCGAGAGCGGCGTCAGCGTCGGCGGCCGCACGACGATGGCGCACCCCGCCGCCAGCGCCGGGCCGACCTTCCGCGTGATCATCGCGTTCGGGAAGTTCCAGGGCGTGATCGCGGCGGCGACGCCCACGGGCTGGCGCAGCACGTGGATGCGCTTGTCCGGCGCGTGCCCGGGGATGATCTCGCCGTAGACGCGCTTGGCCTCCTCGGCGAACCATTCGACGAAGCTCGCGCCGTACATGATCTCGCCCCGCGCCTCGGCACGCGGCTTGCCCTGCTCGGCGGTCAGGATGGTGGCGAGGTCGTCGGCGTTCTCGACGATCAGGTCGAACCAGGCCCGCAGCACCTGTGCGCGGTCCTTGGCCGTACGTGCGGCCCAGCCGCGCTGGGCACGGTCGGCCGCCTCGATCGCGCGGGCGACCTCGCCGCGGGACAGGTCGGCGACCTCGGCCAGCAGGTCGCCGCGCGCGGGATTGGTGACCGCGAACGTGGTCTCTGCCCCGACCCACTTGCCGCCGACAAAGGCTTCTCCCCTGAGGAGCGACGGGTCGGACAGGAGGGCGGACAGGTCTGTGGGCTGATCGAGCATCGGGTCCTCCATCGGCATGCGCCGTGCGCGGTCACGCTAGCGGGCGGGATCGGCGAAGGGAACGCCGGCGACCGGCTCAGCTCGACTTGGTCACCCGCTCGATCCAGGCGCGGAGCTCGTCCGCCTCGGCGCGGGCGGCGCCGAGACCGTCCATCGCCGCCTGCAGTTCGGCCCGAGTCTGCGTCAGCTCGCGCACCAGCTCGCCCTCGCGGGTCTTGGCGTAGGCCAGCGCCTCGTCCCGCTCGGTTTCGGCCTCATGCAGCTGACCGGCGAGGCGGTCGAGCTCGCCCAGATCCGCGGCGCGCCCGCGTGTCAGGCGATTGACCAGCCAGGATACCGCCCACCCGGTGGCGAAGGCGAGGAACAGGACAAGCGCCGTCGCGACGATGAACTCAGTGCGGTCCAAGGATCGGCTCCTCGCGGGCGGTCGCCGTCTCGACGAGGTGGAACTCGATCCGCCGGTTCGCCTCCCGGCCCGCCTCGGTGTCGTTGTCGGCGATCGGATCCGCCTCGCCGTAGCCTATGGCGTCGATGCCCGAGGTCAGGATGCGCCGCGAGATCAGCGCGTCGAGGACCGCATCGGCCCGCTGCTGGCTGAGCGCGAGATTCATCTCTTCGCGTCCCTGGCTGTCGGTGTAGCCCGCGATCTCCATGGGAACGGGCCCGCATTCGCGCAGGATCTCGGCGATGCGGTCGAGCGTCTCGGTGCTCGCCGGGTCGAACTCCGCGGACGACGGGGCGAAGGTGATCTTCCGCTCGGCATCGGCGGCTTGCACCATCCGGACGCACTCCTCCGCACTGGGCAGTCCGGCCTTGGGATCGAGGTCCTGCGTGTAGCTGACGTCGATGGTGAAGGAGGCGCCGCCGCCGAGCTGCTCCGACAGGAGGCGGGCGATGTCGCGCCGGGCCTCGGGCTCGCCGGTCTCGCCCTGCACCGTGACGTCGTCCGGCGTGACCACGACGGAGCCCCGCGCGATGTGGCCCAGGGCATCGAGCCCGGCCAGGACCCGCGGCGTCCAGGTCGCCGGCACCTCGTCGTCGAGGCGCAGGCCCGCCGTCGCCTCCGCCGCGCCGAACCGCGCCTGGGCGAAGCTCTCGACGACTTCGCGATCGACGGCCTCGGCGAGCCGTCCGCGGATCTCGACCTTTCCGTCCTCGCCCCGCGTGGCGACGAGCCGGGCAGGCCCGTCGCTCGCGCCGTCGTCGTCCGCCGCCGGCGCCTCGGGCAGAACGGCGTGCAACGCGAAGACGGGCGGCAGCGCCGCCTCGAGGCCGCCGGCTGCGGCATCGAAGGCGGAGGGGTCGGTACCCTCGGGCGCCACCAGCGTCACGTCGACGTCCGAGAAGGTGACGCTGCCGCCGCCGAGGTCGGCGACCGCCTCGATGCCCGCGGTGACCGCATCGTCCCAGCTCGGCGACGGCGACCCGAGGCCGAGCGTGCAGTCGAGCGGTCCCGCCGCCCCGTGGGCCGCGGCCGCGCGCAGGATCGAGGCCGCCCCCTCCTCGCTGGCCGCCGCGCAGGCATCAAAGCGCGGCCCCTGCCCGTCGACGACGAACCGCACGGTGAACGGCGCGATGACCGGACGCGGTGCATCGATGTCGAGCTCGAGCGCCACGCCCGACGGCGCGGCCCGCGACAGGCTGGCCTCGATCCGGCGCTTCTCCTCGTCGCTGTCGGCAAGCGCGCTGATGCTGACCCGATCCGCGGTGATCGAGGTCTTCGAACGCGGCAGGGACGCCACCGCCTCGAGCCCGAACCGGGCCGCATCCTCCCACGCCTCGGGCGGCGTTCCCTCGGCGATCTCGAGGAGGTCCTTGAACAGGACCGAACCGGCGATGCGGCGCGTTTCCTCTCTCAGGGCATCGCGGACCTCACGCGACGGGACGAGGCCTATGAGGCTCATGTCGGCGTCGTTGCGCAGGATCTCGACCCGATAGTCCGGAGCGCGGACGTCCTCGGGCGGCGCGACGGTCATCCGGTCGACGACCCGCGCGCCGTCGACGATGTCGCCGGCGACGCTCAGCGCGCGAAAGCGCGCGGCCTCGTCCGGCGCCACCCCAGCGAGGATCACGCGCAGCCCGTCGGCGCGCGGTTCCACCCACGCTTGCCCGTCGTCGTCGAGCGCGATGGCCACCGCTGAAAGCGAGCGTTGCTCGATCCACCCGGCGACGAGCACCGCGAGCCCGACGCAGGCGGCCGCGGAGAGAAGCAGGACAACGGTCTTGGCGAGGAGGTTCAGCATTCAGGCGATCACGGCAAGGAACAGGAACCCGACGGGCATGAGCCCGGCATCCCGGTTTGAGCGGAAGAGATCAAGACACGCCTGCGCGTCGTCGATGTCGAGCCGCGACAATTGCCACGCGAGGTGCCCGCCGAGCCCGGCCGCCGCCGCGAGGCCCAGCGCGATCCTCGCCCCCTCCCCGGTCGGTCCGAGGGCCAGGATCACGGCCGCGGCGAAGAGCCCCGCGGCCACGATGGCGAAGGCGCGGAGCCATCCGGGGGTCGCGTCCGCGAAGAGGCGGGCGGTCGACTTGACCCCGATCAGGGCGTCGTCCTCCCTGTCCTGATGAGCGTAGATCGTGTCGTAGAAGAGGGTCCAGGCGATCCCCGCGGCATAGAGAGCGACGGGGGCGGCCGTGACCGAGCCGGTGACGGCCGCCCAGGCCAGGAGCGCCCCCCAATTGAACGCGAGACCGAGGAACACCTGGGGCCACCAGGTAAAGCGCTTGGCGAACGGGTAGACGGCGACGATGCCGAGCGAGCCGATGCCGAGCCAGATCGCCGTCGGATGGAAGGTCAGGAGGATGGCGAAGGCGGCGAGCGACTGCGCGACCAGCCAGGTCATCGCCTGCGTCACGCTGACGGCCCCGGACGGGATCGGCCGCGACCGCGTCCGCGCCACGGCGCCGTCGTAGCGCCGGTCCGTGATGTCGTTCCAGGTGCATCCCGCCCCGCGCATCAGCCAGGCGCCGATGGCGCACCCGACCGCGACCCAGGCCTCGGTCCAGCCGAAGCGGCCCTGCGCGGCCGCGGCAAGCAGGATCCCCCACCAGCAGGGCAGCAGCAGGAGCCAGGTGCCGATGGGCCGGTCCGCCCGCGACAGCCGCAGATAGGGGCGCCACGCGGACGGTGCCCGGTGGTCGACCCAGCTGCCGCGCACAGCATCGGCGACCCGGCCGCTTGGCGAACGCGATGTCCCGGTCATAGGGTCGTCCCATGGCGTCGAGGGTTCGGTTGTATGTAGAGCATCCGCTGGGGGAGGGGCAAACCGTTCCCCTGGAGCCGGCGCAGTGCCGCTATCTGTTCACGGTGATGCGACGACGTCCGGGCGACCCGGTCGACGTCTTCAACGGTCGCGACGGCGAGTGGCGCGCCGAGATCGTCGAAGCGGGGCGCAAGGGCGGCACGCTCTCCCTGCGCTGGCCGGTCGCGGGGCCGCGCCTGCCTCCCGACCTCTGGCTCCTCTTCGCGCCGCTGAAAAAGACGCGCACCGATTTCGTCGTCGAGAAGGCGGCCGAGCTCGGCGTCAGGCGCATCGTTCCGGTCCTCACCGAGCACACGAATGCCGAGCGCGTGCGCCGCGACCGCCTGCAAGCCCACGCGGTCGAGGCGATCGAGCAGTGCGGCGGCACCTACGTGCCCGAGGTGGCCGAAGCCGTCGATCTCGCGGCCCTGCTCGACGAGTGGCCGGACGGGCGCCGGCTGCTCTTCTGCGACGAGACGCTGGTGGCCGAGGGGCGCGCCGCGCTCTACGGACCGACCGGCGAACCGTGGGCCGTCCTGATCGGCCCCGAGGGCGGCTTTTCGGATGCCGAGCGCCTCAGCATCAGGGCCCATCGGGGCGCCGTCGCCATCGGTCTCGGACCGCGGACCCTGCGCGCGGACACCGCCGCCATCGCCGCCGTCACCCTCTGGCAGACGGCCCTCGGCGATTGGCGCTGACGCCCGCCCGCGTTCGCGCTGCGTTCCCCGCGG
>CAYMRW010000234.1:0-4581 GCA_964392825.1 uncultured Rhodobacterales bacterium | reverse complement strand
TATATCGTCGACGGCCGCATCGAGATGCCCGGGCTCGACTTCGCGGGGTCGATCGGCTGGTCCTCGTCGCGTGCGGCACCGCCTTCTACGCTTGCCAGGTGGCGAAGTACTGGCTCGAGCCGCTGGCCGGGCTGCCGGTGGAGGTCGACATCGCGTCGGAGTTCCGCTACCGCGAGCCGCCGCTGGACCAGCACACGCTCGCGATCTTCGTCAGCCAGTCGGGAGAGACCGCGGACACGCTCGCGGCGCTGCGCTACTGCAAGGACCGCGCGCGCGTCGTCGCGGTGGTGAACGTGGCCGAAAGCTCGATCGCGCGCGAGGCTGACCTCGCGCTGCCAATCCTCGCCGGCACCGAGATCGGCGTCGCCTCGACCAAGGCCTTCACCTGCCAGCTCACCGTGCTGGCGCTGCTGGCGCTGCGGGCCGGCGCGGCGCTCGGCCGGCTGTCCCCGGCCGACGTCGAGACGCATCTGGAGGCGCTCCGCGCCCTCCCCGGCCTCGCCAGCCACGCGCTCACCGCCGAACCCCTGATCGAGGAGATCGCGCGCAAGCTCAGCGAGGCGCAGGACGTGCTCTTCCTCGGCCGCGGCGCGATGTATCCCCTGGCGATGGAGGGGGCGCTCAAACTCAAGGAGATCAGCTACATCCACGCCGAAGGGTATGCGTCGGGCGAACTCAAGCACGGGCCCATCGCGCTGATCGACGGGACCGTGCCGGTGATCGTCATGGCACCGCGCGACCGGCTGTTCGAGAAGACCGTTTCGAACATGCAGGAGGTGATGTCGCGCGACGGGCAGGTCGTCCTCGTCACCGACGCCGAAGGGGCGGAACTCGCCGGCGAGGGCGCGGCCGAGATCATCCGGATGCCCGACGTCGCGCCGCTCTGGGCGCCGATCCTTTACGCCATCCCGGCGCAGCTTCTCGCCTACCACACCGCCATCGCCAAGGGCACGGACGTCGACCAGCCCCGCAACCTCGCGAAGTCGGTGACCGTCGAATAGAGCCTCGGGGGAACCGACCGGCACCCTTCCGGCTTTTCGGCAGGGACTTTCCACGACGAAGGACGATCAGATGCCGCTTCAGGCCATTCTCCTGGGTTCGATCGGCACCCTGGGCGAGACCTCGGATCTGCAGCGGCGCGCGTTCAACGCCGCCTTCGCGGAAGCCGGCCTCGATTGGGAATGGTCGCGCAAGGAGTATCGCGCGCTCCTGGCGAGGCCCGGGGGACGGCGCCGGATCGCTGACTACGCCCGGGCCCGCGGCGAGACGGTCGACGCCGATCGCCTCCACCGGCGCAAGACCGAGATCCTGCACCAGTTCCTCGACAAGGTGGCGGTGCCGCCGCGGCGAGGCCTGCGGCGGCTGATGGACGCCGCCGCGCAGGCGGGGCTCAGGCTCGGGCTGGTCTCCACCACCTCCCGGCAGACCGTCGAGCGGATGCTGGCGGCGACAGGCCTCGATGCGGCCGCCTTCGCGTTCATCGGCGACGCCACGACCGTCGACGCAACGAAGCCTGCTCCGGCCATCTACGAGGCCGCGCTGAACGCGCTGGCGATCCCCGCGTCGGACGCGCTCGCGATCGAGGATTCGCCCGAGAGCGCGGAGGCTGCGATCGCCGCCGGCATCCGCTGCATCGCCTTCCCCGGTGCCGCCCATGTCGGCCGCGATTTCGGCGACGTCCTGGCGGAGACCCACACGCTGACGGTAGACGCCATCGGCGACGAGGCCGCCCCGTTCGCCGCCCGCGCCTGAGACGCGATCGCCGCATCGGCTCTGGACCCGGTATGCGCCGGGCGCAGATGCGGGTGCGCATCGCGCTGTCCTTAGGCCGGCATGCGACCTTCGCCGGCTGGGTCGAGGGGCCTTGGCCCGTTCAAGAAAACGGGAAGCGTTCGCCCGCGCTCGGGCGAGACGGACTCGTCTGACGGCGCAGCCATCGTGATCGGATCCCCCGTGAAGGTTGTGCGCGCCGGGGGAACGGCTGACCGCGGGCCCGGTACTCGCACGACAGCCGCCGTCCGATACCGCGCCCGGAACGCTCGCCGACAGCTTCGAATCCGGGAATGCAGGGGCGGGTTTTGGCATCTCATGACCCCCGAGCTTGGTCTAGCCGCGGTCTCGGAGTTCGCGCCGGAGGACCTTGCCCGTCGGCGTCATCGGCAGTTCGGTCACGCGAACGATCCGTTTCGGGGCGAGATAGGGGCCGACCTTTCGCCGCACGCGGTCGATGAGGTCAGTCTCGAGATCATGCGGCTCCGCGGCACCGCTCAGGACGACGTAGGCGACGACGATCTCGGTTCGCTCGGGGTCGGGGACGCCGACGACGGCCGCCATGACGACGTTGGGATGGCCCATCAGGCAGTGTTCGATCTCGGAAGGCCCGATGCGATAGCCCGACGAGGTGATGACGTCGTCGTCCCGCGCCACGTAGCTGAAGAAGCCGTCGGCGTCGCGACGCCCCAGATCGCCGGTCCGCAGCCAGCGTCCGGCGAACTTCTCCGCGGTCTTCTCGGGCTGGTTCCAGTAGCCCAGGAACATGACCGGATCGGGCCGGGCGACGGCGATCTCGCCCGTGTCGCCGTCGGCCGAAGGTGTGCCGTCGGGGGCGATGATCGCGACCTCGTGGCCCGGGACGGCCCGACCCATCGCCCCCGGGCGCTGCGACGCCGCGGTCGAGCAGACGACGAGATTGCATTCGGTCTGTCCGTAGATCTCGTTGACGGGCGCGCCGAGGGCCGTGCGCCCCCATTCGCGCAGGTCGTCGCCGAGGCTCTCGCCGCCCGAGCTGATGGAGCGGACGCGGACGCCCTTCGGCACCGCCGCCTGGCGCATCAGCTTCAGCGCCGTGGGCGGCAGGAACAGATTGCGAAGGCCCTGATCGGCGACGAGCCGCCACGCGGCCTCGGGGTCGAACTTCGGAAAGCGCCGGCTGACGAGGGGGACGCCGTGGTAGAGGCACGGCATCGCCATGTCCATGAGCCCGCCGATCCACGCCCAGTCCGCCGGCGTCCAGCCGACGTCGCCGGGGCGCGGGAAACCTTCGTGGTGCAGCTCCATCGCCGGCAGGTGGCCGAGCAGGAAGCGGTGCGCATGGAGCGCCCCCTTGGGCGACCCCGTGGTGCCCGAAGTGTAGATCAGCATTGCCGGATCGTCGGCCGCCGTCGGTGCCATCCGGGCCGGCCGCGCCGTCTGGATGTCCTCCAAGAAGGATCGCGCCCGTCCCGGGCCGGTGCACCAGACCGCCTGAAGGTCGGGCGTGTCGAGGGCCAGGAGCCGGTCGAGGTTCGCGGCATCGGTCACCGCCGCCCGTGCGCCGCTGTCGCGCAGGCGGAACGCCAGGGCGTCCTCTCCGAAGAGCGTGAAGAGCGGCAGCGACACGGCCCCGAGGCGCAGGGCGCCCAGATGCGCGATCAGCGTCTCGGGCGACTGGCTGAGCAGGACGGCGACGCGGTCGCCCCGCCCGATCCCCGTGGCGCCTAGCGCGCCGGCGAACCGGGCCGCGGCCTCGTCGAGCGCGCCGTAGCTCCAGCGCGCGACCTCGCCGTCGCCCACGTGGATCAGCGCCGTCCGCCCCGGCTCCGCCCGTGCCCATGACGCGCTGCAGGCCTCTGCGATGTTGAATGCCGGGGGGATGCGCCAGCGAAAGCGTGCGCGCATCTCATCCCACTCGCCGATCTCGTGGATCAGGCGGCGGTCATCGTCCATAGACCGTCACGGTCGGAAGGCCGGTCAGCGGCACCTGCAACAGCCGCATGGCCGCGAGCGACAGGCGGGCGCCGCCCGAGCCGGGGCGCAGTTCGACCAGTGCGTCGCTGCCGCCTTCCGCCACGACACGCCCGGACCGCGGCGCGTCGACCAGATCGGTCTCCATCCAGATGCCGGCGGCCGCCGGATCACCGAGCGAGGCCACGACCTGGCCGAGACGCTCCTCGGGCGCCGGCGCGGCACTGGTCGCCGCCGCGCGCTGCGCCTCGGTCGTCGTGTCGAACTCCTCGGCGGTGCGCGCCCCGGGGGGTGGCGCCGGGGCCGCGGCGATCGCCGCCACCTCCTCCGCCGGTTCGGAAGGCGCCCGGGGGCCGCCCGGAACGAAGCCCTGAAGCTGCGCACAGCCGCCCGCGATCAGGACAAGAGACAGACCGAACGCCCTCATGCCGGCATCCTAGCAGTCTGGCGGCACGCGGCAATCGCCCTTGCCACGGTGGCACCGCAGCACCTAGGTTCTGCCACGATGACCGCCCTCGACCGCCTCGCCCCGCCGCTCGTTGATCCGTTCCAGCGGACCATCAGTTACCTGCGCGTATCGGTGACCGACCGATGCGACTTCCGCTGCGTCTACTGCATGGCCGAGCAGATGACGTTCCTGCCCAAGCGCGAGCTGCTGACGCTGGAGGAGCTCGACCGCATGTGCTCGACCTTCGTCCGGCTGGGCGTTCGCAAGCTCCGCATCACCGGCGGCGAGCCGCTGGTGCGGCGCAACATCCTGTCGTTCTTCCAGGCGATGTCGCGGCATCTCGACAGCGGCGCGCTCGACGAGCTGACGCTGACCACCAACGGCTCGCAGCTCCGCCGCTTTGCCGGCGA
>CAYMRW010000233.1:0-4588 GCA_964392825.1 uncultured Rhodobacterales bacterium | reverse complement strand
GGGCTCGGCCCGCTCGGGAACCGTGGCGGTCTCGTCCGCCGCGCCGTCGCCCTCCACCACGCCCTTGAAGTTGTCGAAGAACTGGTCGGCCATCTTCTTGGAGAAGCCGTCGATGACACGGCTGCCGAGCTGCGCGAGCTTGCCGCCGACCTTGGCGTTGACGTCGTAGCTGAGCCGCGTGCCCTCGCCCGTGGGCGTCAGCACCACGTCGGCGCCGCCCTTCGCGAAGCCCGCGGGGCCGCCCTTGCCCTCTCCGGTGATCGTGCAGCTCTGTCCCGCCACCACGTTCGACAGCGCCACGCGGCCCTTGAAGGTCGCCTTGACCGGACCGACCTTCTGCGTGACCACGGCGTCGTAGCCGTCCTCCGGATTGCCGGTCATCTCCTGGCAGCCGGGGATGCAGCGCTTGAGGACGCCTGCGTCCGTCAGGGCCGCCCAGACGGCCTCGGGGGGGGCCGCGATGTCGCGTTGGTCCGTCAGTTCCATGGCGTCCTCCCCACGAGCCGGCCGGTCCCCGCCGGTTCTGCGTCCGTGCAAATCGACACGCTGGAGCCCACAGCGTCAAGCGCCGTTTGCCTTTCCGCGCCCGCGCCGCCGGCGGCGTTCAGCGCAGGACCGCGGGCAGCCAGAGGGTCAGCGCCGGGAATGCGAGGAGGAGGCCCACGCGCACGATCTCGGCGGCGAAGAAGGGCATCACGCCCTTGAAGGTCTCCATCATCGGAATGTCGCGGGCGAGCGCCGAGATGACGAACACGTTCATGCCCACGGGCGGGGTGATCAGCCCCAACTCGACGACGATCAGGGCGAGGATGCCGAACCAGACCTTGAGATCTTCGGTCGACATGCCGAAGCCGGACCCCTCGGCGCCCTGGTAGAGGCCGCCGTTGATCTCGGTCAGCACCGGCCAGAAGAACGGGATGACAAGCAGGATCATCGACAGAGAGTCCATCAGGCAGCCGAGCAGGATCAGCGCGACGAGCAGCAGGATCATCACGGTCATCGGCGCCATGCCGCTGCCCGCGACCCACGCCGCCGTCTCCTGCGGCAGGCCCACGCGCGACATGAAGATCTTCACGAGCTCGGCCCCGAGCAGGATCAGGTAGATCATGCCGGTCGTCGCCGCGGTCTCCTTCAGCGCCGCGACCATCTCGGCCAGGCGCACCGTGCGGCGAAGCGCGCCGTAGGCCCAAACCAGCGCGACGCCGACCGCGGCCGCCGGCGTCGGATTGAAGAACCCGGCGTAGAGGCCGCCCAGGACCAGCCCGAAGATCACCAGCACCGGGACCATCCCGACCGTCGCCGAGACGAACTCGGCGCGGGACGACGAGCCGCCGCGCGGCCCGGCCTCGGGCCGGACGGCGACGTAGGCGGCGATGGTCAGGAGGAACAGCACGACGGCGAGGAGGCCCGGGATCATCGCCGCCATGAACATCGTCACGATGTTCGCCTCGACGATGATGGCGTAGATGATCAGCACGACTGACGGCGGGATCAGGATGCCGAGAACGCCCCCCGCCGCCAGCGACCCCGTCGCCAGTGCGCCGGAGTAGTTGTAGCGGCGGAGCTCGGGCAGGGCGACCTTGCCCATCGTCGAGGCGGTGGCGAGCGACGAGCCGCAGACGGCGCCGAAGCCCGCGCAGCCGGCGATCGCGGCCATCGCCGTGCCGCCGCGCATCCAGCCGAGCCAGGCATTGGCGCCCCGGAACAGCGCCTGGCTGAGCCCGGCATGCGAGGCGATCGCGCCCATGAGCACGAACATCGGAACGACGCTGAGGTCGTAGATCGAGAACTGCCCGTAGGCCAACGTCTTCAGCTGGTTGAGGAGCAGCGCCGGGCCGTTCAGGATCAGTACGCCGCCGCCGCCGACGAGGATCATGGCGTAGGCGATGGGCATCCTCAGCGCGATCAGGACGACGAGGACCACGAGCCCCGCGATCCCGATCCCCGTCGCCTCGATCATGACGCCTGGATCATTCGATGCGGGTGCCGAACGCGACCGTCCGCCCGCTCTCGATCAGGGTCACGAGGGACGCCACGGCGAGCAGGACCAGCGAGACGAGGATCGGCACGAAGGCCCACCAGACCGGGATCTGCAGGATCGTCGTGGTGTAGCCGTAGGTGCGCTGGTCGCCCATCCCGTAGAACATCCGCCAGGCGAGGAGCAGCGCGAAGCCGAGCGCCACCAGCGCCGCCGCCAGCCGGAACCCCGCCACCCAGCGCTCCGACGCCCGCGCGGTGAAGATGTCTGCGGTCACGTTGGCGTCGGTCAGCTGGCAGAACGGCAGGAACGCGAAGGCGGCGATGGCGACGCCCATCTCGGTCAGTTCGAAGTCGCCGGGGAACGGCTTCCAGACGATGCCGCCCGCGACCGAGGCGACGTTCACGAGGACCACGGCCAGCAGCACCACGCCGCCGGCGATGGCCCAGAGGTGGATCACCGCGGCGGCGACGCCGAGAAGGCCCCGGCGCCCGTGCGCGTCCGTCACATCGAGCCGCCGGCGTTCTCGTCGACCAGCGTCTGCGCCTTTTCGACCAGCGCGGCGCCATCGATGCCGGCGCCCGAGACCTCGTCGATCCAGCGCTGCACCACCGGGTCGAGCAGCTCCTGGAAGGCCGCCGTCTCGTCCTCGGTCAGGACGATGTGCTGGTTGCCGTTCTCGACCGCCATCTCGATCCCGAAGTCGTCGGAGGCGCGCCAGATGTCGCCGACCTCGCCCCACCACTCGCGGGAGGAGGCGTCGCGGAACGCCTGCTGGACCTCCTCGGGCAGCGAGTCCCAGCGGGCCTTGTTCATCGACACCTGGAACGTCGTCGTGCCGAAGCGCCACTCGTCGTTGCCCTCGATCTGGTACTCGGTCTGCTCGTGGATCCTCAGCGGCGGGATGATCTCCCACGGGATCAGCGCGCCGTCGACGACGCCCTTTTGCAGCGCCTGCGGCAGCTCGGGGACGGGCATCGCGGTCGGGTTCGCGCCCATCGCCTCGATGATCCAGGCGCCGGTGCGGGTCGGGATGCGCAGGTTCATGCCGGCGACGTCGTCGGGCGTGCGCACCTCGGTCTCGCGCGTGTGCAGGCCCTGTCCCGCATGGACGTGCAGGAACATCACCTCGACGCCCTGGTACTCCTCGGCCAGGTCGCTCTCGAACATGTCGTGGAGCGCGAGGTTCGCCGCGCGCGGATCGTCGCGGTAGACGTTCGGCAGCTCCATCACCTCGGTCCGTGGGAAGAGCCCCGGCGTGTAGCCGTTCACCGTCCAGATGATGTCGACGACGCCGTCGCGCGCCTGCTGGATCAGTTCGGGCGGCCGTCCGCCGAGCGACATCGCCGGATAGAGCTCGATCGCCACGGCGCCGCCCGAGTTCTCCTCCACGGCGCGCGCCCAGGGTTCCAGCATCTGCGTGTGCGCCGGCGCCTGCGCGCTCAGGAAATGATGCAGCTTGAAGACATGCTCCTGCGCCGCGGCGGCGGACACCCAGACGGAGCCTGCCGCCAGCGCGGCGGCGAGCGCAATCGACCTCATGATCTCTCCTCCCTCGAGACTGCGCCGCCGAGCTTAGAGTCCGGCGGGTCGCGGCGACAGGTCAAACCGCGCGCGCTGCCCGCACGAGTCGCAAAATGCCGCGTCAAATGCGGCCCCAAGCGTGTTGCCCCTGCGGAAACACTACCGTCCACGGCGAATCGGCTCTACGATTTCCCGATGATCCATTCGATCCCTGATCGAACTGCGGCGGGCGCCCCGTGCGGGGGAGGCAGCCGGCCGCGGCATCACCCCAACAGGAGAGTTTCATGAACAAGCCCACGATCCTTGCAGGTCTCCTCGCCACGACCATCGCCGCCGCCCCGGTGTGGGCGCAGGAGACCCACCCCGAGACCGGCGAGACCCTCGCCGAGGACCAGACATTCACCTGGCGCGCGCTCGACGAGAGCCCGTCGATCGATCCGCAGAAGGTCGAGGACGTCGACGGCTCCAAGATCGCCCGCGATCTCTTCGAGGGCCTGCTGAACCAGGATTCCGAGGGCAACCTCGAGCCGGGCGTCGCGACCGAATGGTCGTCGAGCGACGACCGCAGGACCTGGACCTTCACGCTCCGCGAGGACGCCAGCTGGTCGAACGGCGAGCCGGTCACGGCGGGCGACTTCGTCTACGGCTGGCAGCGCGCCGTCGATCCCGCGACGGCGTCCGAATACGCCTGGTACATGCAGCTCATGAAGGTCGCGAACGCCGCCGAGATCATCGAGGGCGCGATGGAGCCGTCCGAACTCGGCGTCCGCGCCGTAGACGACCGCACGCTCGAGGTGACGCTGACCGAGGCGGTGCCCTACTTTGACCAGATGGTGACCCACACCACCGCCTTCCCGGCGCCGCAGGCGGCGATCGAGGAGCATGGCGACGCCTGGACCCGTCCCGAGAACTGGGTCTCGAACGGCGCCTACGTGCTGGCGGAATACACGCCGGGCGAGCGGCTGGTGATGGAGAAGAACCCCGAGTACTGGGACGCCGAGAACGTCATCATCGACCGCGTCGTGCGCTTGGTCATCAACGACGAGAACCAGGCGCTGACCCGCTGGCAGGCGGACGAGGTCGACT
>CAYMRW010000232.1:0-4621 GCA_964392825.1 uncultured Rhodobacterales bacterium | reverse complement strand
CGGGCCGGTCGGGCCGGACGCTCGGCGCCGCGCCCCTGCGGCATCCGTTGGCGGGCGAGAGCTCGCTCGCGGTCGGGCCCCGGCGGCAGGCCGACCGGATCGGGGCATTGGCTTGAGCCGTACGGCCACCGCGCTGCTGCCTGCCGAGGCGGCCGCGTCCGACGCCGCCGGCGTCGATGCCGAACGAGCCCGCATCGCTTTCCTCGTCGAGACGTTCCCCGTCGTCTCCGAGACCTTCGTGGTCGAGCAGGCGGCGGCGCTGGTCGAGTCGGGCTGGGACCTCGAGATCCTCGCGACCCGAGGCGTCGATCCGGCGGCGGCGGCGCGCTTTCCGGCGATCGGCCGTCTGGGCCTGATGGACCGCGTCGTCGGGCCCGGGTACGCACAGTCGACCCTCGGGGGGCTCTGGGCCCGGCCGGCGCTGGCGCCTCGCCTCGCGGCGACCGCGCTTCTGCCGCGGAACGAGCGGCTGCCGACCTTGCGGGCGGCCGCGGCCTTCGCCGCCGCCGGGCCCTTCGACCTCATCCACTGCCAGTTCGGCACGCTGGGGCTCGCGGCGCTCCGGCACGCACGGCTCGGGAGCCTCAGGGCGCGCCGCCTGGTCGTGCATCTGCGCGGCTACGACATCACCAAGTTCGTGGCCGAGCGGGGGACGGGCGTCTATGACGAACTCTTCCGCACCGCCCACCACGTCATCGCCAACTGCGAGCACTTCCGGCAGCGGGCGATCGCGCTCGGCTGCGATCCCGGGCGCGTCTCGGTGATCGGTTCTCCGATCGACACCGGCCGCTTCGTGCCGCCCGCGTCCCGCCCGGCACCCGCAGGGCGGCCGTTCCGCATCGCCGCGATCGGCCGCCTGGTCGAGAAGAAGGGGTTTGCCGACCTCGTCCGCGCGGTGGCGCAGCTGGCCGGGTCCGGCCGCCGCGTCACGCTCGAGATCCTGGGCGACGGGCCCCTCCGCGACCCGCTGGCGTCCCTCGCCCGCGACCTCGGTGCGGTCGGGGCGGTGGCGCTGCCCGGGGCCGGGTCGCACGACGACGTGCTGGCGCTCCTGCATCGCTCGGACGTGCTCGTCGCGCCGAGCGTCCGCGCCGCCTCGGGCGACGAGGATGCGCCGGTCAACACGCTCAAGGAGGCGCTGGCGACGGAGCTGCCGGTGGTGGCGACCCGCCACGGCGGCATTCCCGAACTCGTCGAGGACGGCGTCACCGGCCTCCTCGTACCCGAGCGAGATCCCGAGGCACTGAGCGCCGCGATTGCGCGGATGATGGACGCGAGCGCCAACATCCGGGCCGGTTTCGGGCGCGCCGGACGCCGCAAGGTTGTCGGAATGTATGGCCGCGAGACTATTCTCCGCCGCACCACCTGCCTGTACGAAACTCTGCTCGAGAGGGAACCCTGACATGGCCGAAGCCAAGACGACCGTGATCGTCACCCAGCGCGAACGCTTCGGGATGACGAAGGAGTCGCTCGAAAGCCTCTACGACAACACCGAGGGACCGTTCGAGGTCGTCTACGTCGACGGGCGCTCGCCCCGGGCGACCGCCGACTACCTCAAGGCGGAGGCGGCGCGGCGCGGCTTCACGCTGATCCGCAAGGAGCGGTTCCTGACCCCGAACGAGGCGCGCAACCTCGGCATCGCCGCGGCCAAGACCAGGTACGTGGCGTTCTGCGACAACGACGTGCTCTACACGCCGGGCTGGCTCGCCGCGCTCGAGGCCTGCGCCGAGGAAACCGGCGCCGCGGTGGTGGCGCCGCTGACCTGCCAGGGGCTGCCGGCGCACCAGGAGATACATCAGGCGGGCGGCGACTACGTCGAGGACCCCGAACTGATGGAGGCGTTCTTCAAGGTCGCCCCCGGCGAGAAGCGGGACTTCGTGGAACTGATGCACGGCCACGGCGAAAAGGTCGCCGACTGGGAGGACCGGCTGCAGCGGCAGGAAACCGGCTGCAGCGAGTTCCACTGCGCGCTGGCGCGGCGCGACGTCTTCGACAGGATAGGCCCCCTCGACGAGGGGATGCTGTCGACCAAGGAGCACATCGACTTCTGCATGAGCGTGCGCGCCGCCGGCGAGACGGTCTGGTTCGAGCCCGCCTCGGTCGTCACCTACGTCTTTCCCTGCCGCGCCCGCCCGATCGAGACCGCGGACTGGCCGTTCTTCTCGCTGCGCTGGAGCGACGCCTACGGCCGCCGCAGCCTCGAGCACTTCATCGCCAAGTGGAACCTCGACACCGGGCCGAACTACGTCGCCGGCAAGCAGCGCATCTATCCGACCCGGCGCATCCAGGGGATCCTGGTGCCGCTGGCCCGCAGGCTGCCTTTCGTCAACCGCGACCGCACCCGGACCATGCGGGCGGCGCAACTGCTGGGCTATCTCGAGCGCCGGATCAACCCGATCTGGGTCGCGATCAACGATCGCCGCGGCCGCGCCGCCTGAACGGCCCTCAGGATGATCACCGACATCCTCGCGCTCGAGAGCGACGCCCGTCTCGAGGCCGATGTGGTCGTCGTGGGGTCCGGCATCGCCGGGGCGGAGGTCGCCACGTTCCTCGCGCGGCGCGGCGTCAACGTGCTGCTCCTCGAGAGCGGCAGGGAGGACTTCGATCCGGCCATCCAGGCGCTCAACGACGTGAGCTTCACCGCCAAGCCGCACCGCGTGCTCGACCCCGACGCGAGCTACCACCGCTATCTGCCGCCGGAGCAGCGCGGCGCCAGCCGGATCCGCCAGTTCGGCGGCACCTCGAACGCCTGGACCGGCAAGTGGAAGCATCTGCAGCGAAGCGACTTCGCGCCGCGGCCCTGGGTGCCCGACAGCGACTGGCCCATCGGCTTCGACACGCTCCTCGCGCACTACCGCTCGGCGGCGGCGGAGTACGGCTTCGGCGACCTCGAGGCCGAGGCGCGGCGGGCAGAGATCGAAGACCTGCGCCGGCGCGTGGCGCTGCACGGCCTCAAGCTCTCCTCGTTCTGGTGGGAGAAGACGCCGACGCGCACGCGCATCCGTTTCGGCGACGAGATGCGGGCGCTGCCGAGCCTCCGGGTCGTGCTCGGCGCGACGGCGACGGAGCTTCTGACCGACCCGTCGGGGCGGCGCATCGAGGGCGTCGTCTGCCGGTCGCTCGAGGGGCGGCGCCTCGTCGGGGCCGGCCACCGCGTCGTCCTCGCCACCGGCGGCCTCGAGACGCCGCGCCTGCTCCTCGCCTCGGACCGGCAGGTGCCGGGCGGCATCGGCAACGCCCACGATCTTGTGGGGCGCTACTACACCGACCATCCCAAGCACCACAGCGGTATCCTGCGGCCCGGTCCGCTCGCTCGCACCTTCGCGCGCGAGTTCCAGTACAAGCCCAAGCCGCGCTTCTGCGTCTGCTTCGCGCTCGACGATCGCACCCAGCGCGAGCGCCGCCTCCTCGAGCACGTGATCTATCTCAAGCCCGTCTACGAGACGCGGCGCGTGCGCGTCCGGCGCTGGCTTCGGCGCACGCCCGCCTGCCGCGACGGCCGCGGGACCGTGGCGGACTACCGCGTCAAGCTCGTGAGCGAGCAGGTGCCGAACCGGGAGAGCCGGGTACGCCTCGGCGCCCGGCGCGACGCCCTCGGCATGCGCGAACTGCTGGTCGAATGGCGCTTCACGCCGCAGGACCATGCCTCGGTCGACGAGGTCGTCCGGCTGGCCGATGCCCGGTTCCGAGCCGCGGGGCTCGGCGTCTTCGACTTCGGCGATGCCCTGCCGGCGATCGACACCATGACCGACGCGGCCCACCAGATGGGCACGGCCCGCATGGCCGACAGCCCCGAGCGCGGCGTCGTCGATCCCGACTGCCGCGTCTGGGGGACCGAGAACCTCTACGTGGCGAGCGCGGCGGTGTTCCCCACAGGCCCGTCCTACTCGCCCACCTTCACGATCCTGGCGCTGGCCCGGCGCCTCGGCGAGCATCTGCTCGATGAACGTGCGGCGCCGCCGCCCGCGGCGCGCGGCGAGGCGGCCGTTGCCGGCGCCTGACGGCGTGACGGGACTGATCCTCGACTATTTCTACGCCGAGCCGCTGCCGAACCGGTACGCGGCGAGCATCCAGATCCTGTGCAGCGGCGCCGCGTTCGCCGCGCGCGGCAACCGCTTCACCTACCGCGCGGGGGCGCTTGGCGGGACCGAGGCGGACGTGCTCGCCGCCTATGGCCTCTCACCGGCGCCGGGTCTCGAGCTCGCGCCGTTCTTCGCGCCCCCGGCGGTGCCGCTTTTCCTGCAGGGCGCGGTCTACCGGCGGCGCTTCGCGCGTTGCCTCGCTGAATCCGTCGATCCGGGTCGGCGGATCGTGATGACGCGGGGCGAGACCGCGTTCCGGCTTCTTCCGCTTCTCGAGGCCCTGGCGCGACGCCGGCCGGAGCGACGGCCCCGCATCGTCTACGAGATGCACCGCGTCGCCGATGTCCGGGAGCGCGAGAAGCGCCTCGGCCGCCGTGCCGGGCCGACGGACCTGGTCGACCGTCGCTCGCGGGCGCTCAGGGCGCGCGAGGCGCGGGTCCTGGGGCTCGCGGACGGCGTCGTGTTCCTGACGCCGCAGGTGGCGGCGGGGGCCCGCGCGACCTTCGCCGTGCCCGCCGCGCAGCTGGTTCTTCCGAGCG
>CAYMRW010000231.1:0-4631 GCA_964392825.1 uncultured Rhodobacterales bacterium | reverse complement strand
GCGGACATGTCGGCAATGCTGGCGCGTCGGGCGGCGATGTCCGGCGGGCGCGTGATCATCGTTCCGCCGCGCGAGGCCCGGTGCTTCCGCGTACCTCGGGGCGGCGTCTTCCGCATCGCGTGCGTCGAGGGACCGCAGGTGGGCGACCTCAATCTCTGGAACGCGCACGACCTTGCGGAGCGCTTCTTCAGCGGCAAGACCCGGGCCCTTCATGCGAGCCATCTGACGACCGGCGCGAGGCTCTGGTCCTGCTTTCCGCGTCTGCGGCCGATGGCGACGATCATCGCCGACACGCTGGCTTGGTACGGCTTCGACGAGGACGGTGCGAGCGTTCACGACGTGATCGGAACGCGGTGCGACCCATACACCGCGCGGCTGCTCGGCGGCGACGACTATCACCGATGCTGTCATTCGAACATCGCCCGGGCGCTCGCGGGCGAGTTCGGCGCTGAACCGGGCGAGGTCGAGGGGCACGTTCATGATGTCCTCAACGTCTTCATGTGCACGGGCTTCCTGCACGGCACCGGGCAGTACTTCATGAAGGCGTCGCCGGCACGGCCGGGCGACCACATCGAGATCTTCGCGGAGATCGATCTGCTCGCGTCGCTGAGCGCCTGTCCGGGCGGGGATTGCGGCGCCGAGCATTCGAGCGATACGGCCCGATGCTACCCACTCGAGGTGACCATCCTCGACCCCGTGGCTCCGGACTGGCCGGAACCCCCGCCGAGCGCCTACGACCGGACGCATGGCAGTACCGGTCGGGGTTGCGACGGATGACGCCTGGATAGCCGCGCGCCGCCCCGGAACCGAAGACGCGCATGCGCGGGCGCGTCATTGGATGGCAAATTCCCCGCTCCGGGTCGAACGGACGAGCCGGGCTTCCGGCGCCGGCTGGACCGGCGGCCGACCCTCAGTAGATGTAGCGGATCTGCTCGGTCCAGTAGCGCTCCATGCGCCGCAGCGTCCGGTTCACCTCGTCCATCGACTCGGCACCGACCTGGCCGCGGCTCTGCAGCCCCTCGGCATGCCGGGCGAAGAGCTCGGCCACCGCATCGCGGACGGATCGGCCCTTGGGCGTCAGGCGGACGCGGACCGAGCGCCGGTCGATCTCGCAGCGCTGGTGATGCATGTATCCGGTCTCGACGAGTTTCTTCAGGTTGTAGCTGACGTTCGAGCCCTGATAGTAGCCGCGGGTCTTGAGCTCGCCCGCCGTCACCTCGTTGTCGCCGACATTGAAGAGCAAGAGCGCCTGGACGGCGTTGATCTCGAGAATGCCGAGCCGCTCGAATTCGTCCTTGATGACGTCGAGAAGCAGCCGGTGCAGTCGCTCGACGAGAGCGAGGCTGTCGAGGTACTGGCCCATGAAACCACGTTCGGCGGCCTCGACACTCGTATGGATGCTCATCAGGGTCTCCGTCGGTCGTCGTTGCCGCGGGACCATTGTGGGTAAAGCCCGAAAAAGTGGTTAAAGCGCACGACTTTGTTGCGCGAACTTTTCACTGGCGTACTGCGCGATCCGGGTCACGAGGGGCGCCAGATCGGACGGTGGCGCGACCCTTCCCGTCATCCACTCGTAGAGCGCCTGGTCGTCCTCCTGCAGAAGCTGCTCGTAGCGCGCCAATTCGTTCTCGGGCATCCCCCCGAGGAACGCATCGGCGAAGGGCCCGAGGAGCAGGTCCATCTCCTTGGTTCCGCGCCGCCACGATCGAAGCCGCAGCCGCTTCAGCCGATCGGAGCGCCCGCTCACGTCTCGGCGTAGCCCGCAAGGCGGCGCTCGAGCCGCGACAACCGGTCGGCCGCACGCGCCATCTCGGCCCGGATCTCGCGGACCTCGTCGGCCATGGCGCGGAGGCCCGCGCCGTCGGACGGGAGCGGTGCCGACACGCCCTCCCCCTCGCCGGTTAGAAGCCACCGGATCGAGACGTTCAGAAGCCCCGCCAGCATCTGCAGGCGGTTCGAGCGCGGCTCGGTCCGGTCCTCCTCCCAGCCGCGAAGCGTCTCGACGCGGATGCCGAGGCGATGTGCAAGCTCGCGTTGGCCGAGGCCAAGATGCTCACGCGCGCCGGCGACGCGATCGCCGAAAGTCGCCAGGTCGGGGGAGTACCAGTCGATCTCGTCGTAGCTCATGCCGTGGACTTTCGGGTTGTCCGCCTTCGCGGCGGAACCTAGGGCAAGCTCTGCGTGGGAGCAAACGGAGCCTCGACAATGTCTTTGTGTTCGGACCGCCTCGGCCGCGTGAAACCGTCGCCCACCGTCGCGGTCACGACACGCGCGCTCGAGCTCCGGGCCGCCGGACGCGACGTGATCGGCCTCGCCGCGGGGGAGCCCGATTTCGCGACGCCGCCGAACGTTCGCAGGGCGGCGAAGGACGCCATTGATGCGGGGCACACGAGGTACACCGCCGTCGACGGCATACCCGAACTGAAGGCCGCGATCGTGTCGAAGTTCGCGCGCGAGAACCGGCTCGACTACGCGCCGTCCGAGATCACGGTGGCGAACGGGGGCAAGCAGGTCCTCTGGAACGCGCTCGTCGCAACGCTCGACCCCGGCGACGAGGTCGTCGTTCCGGCGCCCTACTGGACCAGCTACCCCGACATGGTGCGGCTCGCGGGCGGCGAACCGGTCATTGTCGCGACGCGGCCCGAGGACGGCTTCCGCATCACGCCGGCCGGGCTTGCCGCTGCGATCAGCCCACGCACGCGGTGGCTCATCCTCAATTCCCCGGCCAATCCGACCGGGGCGGCCTACGACCGGCATGAGCTCGCGGGCTTGGCGGAGGTCCTGCTTCTGCACGAGCACGTTTGGGTCCTGTCCGACGACATCTACGAGCACATCGTCCACGACGGCTTCCGGTTCGCGACGCTGGCCGAGGTTGAGCCGCGCCTCCGCCCCCGGACCCTGACGATGAACGGCGTCAGCAAGGCCTACGCGATGACGGGCTGGCGTATCGGCTATGGCGGCGGCCCCGAACCGCTGATCCGCGCCATACGGACGGTGCAGTCGCAGACCACGTCGAACCCCTGCTCGATCAGTCAATGGGCGGCCGTCGAGGCGTTGAGCGGGCCGCAGGAATTCGTCGCCGAGGCGCGATCCGCGTTCACCCGCCGCCGCGATCTGGTCCTCGCAGCGCTCGGCGGGATCGAGGGCATGGTCTGCCCCCGCCCGCGCGGCGCCTTCTACGTCTACGCCGCCATCGACGCCTTCATCGGCCGCGCCTCGCGGGGCGGCGCGCGCATCGGCGATGACGAGGCCTTCGCGACGGCGCTCCTCGACGAGGCCGGGGTGGCGGTGGTCTTCGGTGCGGCCTTCGGCATGTCCCCCGCCATCCGCATCAGCTACGCCGCCGCCGACGACGTCCTACGCGCGGCGTGCGAGCGCATCGCCGACTTCTGCGATGGCCTCCGCTAGAGGTGCTTCCGGCGCCAGAAGCGCGCCATGAGAAGCACGCCGGCGAGCGTCAGCCCGGCGACGAGGCCGAGCCAGACGCCGACCGGCCCGAGTCCGAGGGTGAAGGCGAGGATCCAGCTCGCCGGCATCCCGACGACCCAGTAGCTGATCGCGGCCAGGACCATCGGCGTGCGCGTGTCCTGCACCCCCCGCAGGTAGCCGAGCGCCATCACCTGCCCGGCATCGGCGGCCTGGAACAGTGCCGCCAGCGCCAGCAGGATCACGCCCATCGCCAGGACTGCCGCGGCTGCGGGATCGGCCGGATCGAGGAACAGGCCGACGAGGGTCCGCGGCAGCGTCAGGAACAGCGCGATGGTGACCGCCACGAAGCCGGCGCTGAGCCAAGTGGCGGCGAGCGCGGCCTGCCGCATCTCGTGGGCGTCTCCGCGACCCCAGGCCGTTCCGATCCGGATCGTCGCGGCGCTCGACAACCCGACATGGACGAGGAACGTGGCCGACGCGATCTGCAGCGCGATGCCGTGCGCGGCCAGTTCCACCGTGCCGATCAGCCCCATCATGAAGGCTGATGCCGCGAACAGCCCCACCTCGCTCAGGTTGGTGAGCCCGATCGGCCAAGACAGTCGCAGGACGCGCGCGAAGATGGGCCAGTCGGGTCGCCAGAACCGCACGAAGAGTTCGTGCTCGGGCAGGACGCGGACGGCGTAGGCGGCGAGGCCGAGAAACGCGACCGTGTAGGTCACGATCGACGCGATGGCGGCCCCGGCGATGCCCAGCTCCGGGGCACCGAAATTGCCGAAGATCAGCGCGTAGTTCGCGACCGCGTTGACGACGGCGGCGGCGCTCAGCGTCCAGAACGCCACCTGCGTGCGGCCGAGCGCGGCGAGGTAGTTGCGGATGACGAACATGCCGAGGGCCGGGAACAGTCCCCATCCCGCGATGGCCAGCCACTCGCCGGCGCCCCTGGCGATCCCGGGCGGCTGACCTGTCGCCTCGAGGATCGGACCGCCCCAGATCAGGAGGGGCATGGCCAGGGTGGCGTAGAGCGCCGAAAGCCAGAGCCCCATGCGCGTGATCCGCCGGACCTGGGTCCGGTCGCCCGACGATTCCTCGGCCGCCACCATCGGCATGACGGCGAAGGCCACGCCCGCGCCCATGATCATGAAGACGAAGAACCACGACCCGCCGAGGGCGACCGCCGCCAGCGCCTCGACGTCGTACCAGCC
>CAYMRW010000230.1:0-4669 GCA_964392825.1 uncultured Rhodobacterales bacterium | reverse complement strand
CGTGCCCGAGCCGAGGGGCTTCGTCAGCAGCAGGCTGTCGCCCGGCTGCGCGCCGCCGAGACCCACGGCACGGCCGTCGCCCTGCCCGGTCACCGTGAACCCGATGGTCAGCTCGGCGCCGAGCGAGGTGTGGCCGCCGACGATGCGGCAGCCCTCGGCCGCGAACACGCGCTCGGCGCCGTCGACGATCTCGGCAAGCGTGCGCACCTGCAGCGCCTCGCTCATGCGCGGCAGGATCACGGTTGCGAGGGCTGCCTGGGGCCGCGCGGCCATCGCCCAGACGTCGCCCAGCGCGTGGACCGCGGCAATGCGGGCCATGACCCACGGGTCCTCGGTGACGGCGCGCAGATGGTCGGTCGAGAGGGCCTGCCAGCCGTCGCCCGCGGGCAGCACGGCGGCGTCGTCGCCGACGCCGCCCAGCACCGCGGCAAGGGGGTCGCCGCCGACCTTGGCGCCGCAGCCGCCGCAGGGCGGCTTCGGTCCCATCTCGGTTGCGAGCCCCGCCGCGTGATCGCGCGGCAGCTTCGGCGCCGGCATCGGCGCGAGCTCGGCGAAGCGGTCCATGAAGCGCCGGTCGATCCGGTTCTTCCAGCGCCAGAGCGCCGGCGCCGCGACGGCCATCCCCCACTTCTCGGCCAGCGCCACCTTGCCGCCGAGCGAGATCAGCTTGAGGTAGTCCCGCTGCGGGTGGTAGCGGCGGCGCGCGCTGCCCATGAGGTCGGCGCGGATGTTGGCGTAGAGCGTCGGCGCCTGGCGCACGGCGAAGACCCCGGCCTTGGGTCGTGGCGCGTGGGTCAGGTGCGCGCAGTCGCCGACGGCGTAGATCGCGGGGTCGCCGATCATCCGCAGCGTCTCGTCCACGGCGATGTAGCCGTCCGACAGGGTCAGCGACTTGTCGGCCAGCGCCGCCGGCGGTCGTGCCCCGGCGGCGCCCACGGTGAAGTCCGACCGGATGAGCCCGTCCGTCAGGTGCACCCCTTCGGCGTCCAGATGCGTGATCTCGGCACCTTCGCGCAGGTCGATGCCCATCGTCCGCATCCGTGCCAGAAGCAGCCGACGACCCCGCTCCGTCGTTCCCGTCAGGGCGCGCGCCGCGTCGATCACTGTGACCGCGGGCGCGGCCCGACGCAGGCGCCAAGCCATGGCCATGGCCAGCTCGACCCCGGCGACGCCGCCGCCGATCACGGCGAGGCGGGGCCGGTCGGGCGGATCCTCCACGAACCGCGCCCATCTGTCGGCCAAAGCGCGCAGCGGCTTCGCGGCGACGGCATGGTCGGCGAACCCCGGCAGGTCGGGCATCTCGGACGTCACGCCGACGTCGAGCGAGACGATGTCGTAGCCGATCGCCGCCCGGCCGTCGAAGAGCACCTGTCGCGCCTCGCGGTCGATGGTCCGCGACCGCCCGACGATGAGCCTTGCGCCTGCATGGCGGGCGAGGCGCACGAGGTCGATCTCCAGCGCCTCGCGCGGGTAGTGCCCTGCGACGTAGCCGGGCAGCATGCCCGTGTAGGGGGCCGTCGGCGCGGGATTGACGACGGTCAGCCGCGCTCCGGCGAGCGGGCGCATGCCCCATCGCCGCAGCACCAGGGCGTGGGTGTGGCCGCCGCCGACGAGGACGACGTCGCGGATCAGGGGCACGGGGGTGGAGCGCATGGCGCGCGGTCTAGCGCGGATGCGCGGGACCCGCCATTCGGTTCAGGGCGCGATCCAGGCGCCCGCGAACCCGTCTGCTGCAAGGTAGAGCGCGCGGCGATGCGTCTGCCCCAGATGCAGCGCGTCGATCCGGTGCACCCGGGCCGCGAGGACCGCGAACCGCATGGCCTCCGCCGCCTCGAGACGATCAAGGGGAGAAGCGAGGCGCGCCCCGGGTTCGGTTCCGCCATAGCGACAGCGTGCGCCTTCGGGCACCCGCGCCCAGGCGTCGGCGGCAGCGGCGCCCTCGACGACCCGCACGCGGACGGCGAGACGGACCTGCAGCGACGCCTCGGCGTCCCAAACGTGCACCGAGGCCTCGGGTGTCCGGCGCAGGTGACGCACCTTGGCGGAAGCGACGTCCGCGTGCATTTCGAGCGATGCGCGGGCCCGGTCGGCGCCGCGCAGCACGATGGTGCGGACGGAGGGGCCGTCCTCTCCCACCGTCGCCAGGGCCGGCTGCCGCGCCGCGCCCTCGCCCGCCTCGAGCCGGCGCCAGACCTCTCCGAGCAGGGCGCCCGGCTCCCGCGCCCAGGCGGGATCAGTCATAGCCCGTCATCTCGAGATAGCCGCGACCGGGGTGCGAGCCCGAGATCGTCACCGGCCCTTCCCAGTAGGGAAAGCTCGTGCCCATCCAGGCGCCGGGGTTCAGGGCCGCGACCTCGATGTCGAGATCGCGCTCGGGCAGCGTCAGCCGCCAGGCGACCGGAACGTCGTGCCCGGCGGCATCGGCGACGCGCAGCGGCTCCGCCGTCAGGGCGCCCGCGGGCATGTTCGTCGCGGTGCCGTCGGGTTCGATCCAGGTGGCAACGGAATAGGGCGCTCCATCGGTCCGCCGCACCTGGAATCCCATCATCGCAGCGCCGTCGTCGAACCCGAGCGAGAACCAGTCCCATCCGGTCTGATCCTCCGACAACGGCTGCGACGACCACTCGCGGTCGAGCCAGGCGTTGCCGGCGACCTCGACCTCGCCCTCGGGCAGGGTAAGCGTTCCGGCGACGGCGTAGCGGGGCTGCGAGTAGTAGTAGCTCGCCTGCCCGTCCTCGGACTTGACCGAGTAGCCGCCGTCGCCGTGGAAGACGAGCGGCCCCTTGGCCGAGAGCGCGAGGTCGTAGGCGAAGTCGTCGCCGGCGGCCTGCAACCGCACGTCGTCGAAGGTCTCGCCCGCCATGCGCCACTCGTCGATCCAGGCTTCGAACGGCTCGACGGTCACCCCGGCCTGGCCGATGCCGCCGCGGGCGAAGCGCTCGGCGACGTAGTGTTCCTCGGCCGTCGTCGCCGCTGCGTGGGCGAACCAGATCTGCGGGCTGGCCCAGTTCTCGCCTTCCTCCGGACGCAGGGCCGAGCGGAACAGCGTCCACTGGATCCCGTAGGGGGTGCCGTCGGGCCCCTCGAGATTGGCGGTGATGTACCACCACTCGATCCGGTACGCCGGATGCGCCCCGTGGTCGGCCGGGAACTCGAACGACGGATCGGGTACGGGCGTCGCGAACCCCTCCGCCTCGGTACCGAGGCCGCCGTAGCTCTGCGCCACGGCCGAGCCGGCGATAAGCACGACGGTGAAGAGCGCCCCTGCCCACGGGCCAATCAGACCGGATCGCTTGCGGCCCTCCCGCGGGCCGGGCGACCGGCCCGATCCGCGCCCGATCGTCCCGGTGGAGGGGAGTCTAGCGCTGCGGCCTGCCGGACAGGCGACGTCCGGGGCCCGGAGGCAGATCGCCGACCGCCGGCGGTGCAGAGCGCCCACCCAGCGTCGGACGCCGCCCTCAGCCCCAAACAGGCCCCGTAGTCGAAACCAATCCTGCCATGCTCTAGCGCTCATGGGCGAAGATCTTGACGAGTTCGGCCGGGCGCAGCCGCGCGAGTCGGAGCGTCGGCCAGAGGCTCGCGAGCGCCGCGGCGGCGAGCGAGAGGAGCCCGAGCGTCAGCCAGTCGCGCGGGAAGACGTGCATCGGCAGCCGCCAGCCGAACGCCTCGACGTTGATGACCGCGAGCAGTGTCCAGGCGAGGACGAGGCCGACCGGAATGGCGGCGACGAAGGTCAGCGCCGCGAGGAGAAGCGTGCGCAGGAGTTCCAGCACGCCGAGGCGGGATCGCGTCAGCCCGACCGCCCAGACCGGCGCGAGCTGAGACAGGCGCAGCCCCGAGAGCGTGAGGAGCGAGGTCAGGATCGCCACGCCGGCGATGCCGAGCGTCAGGACGTTGAGCGCCGAGGTCACCGCGAAAGTCCGTTCGAAGATGTCGAGCGACAGCCGCTTCAGCGCCGCCTGATCGACGATGCGGTCGGTCGCCAGGCCGAACTCGCCGACGATGGCCTCGGCGAGCCCCTCCGGGTCGTCGGTGCGGATGCCGTAGTTGAGGCGCGTCACCCCCTCGAATCGGTCGAGTTCGCCGAGGCCGACGAGGACCTGGCCCGTGGGGTTGCCGTAGTCCGAGTAGACGCCCGCGACTTGCGTCCGCCAGCCGGCCATGGCGATCTCGTCGCCCGGGGCCAGGCCCTCGCGCCGCGCCAGCTGCTCGTTGACGAGGACCCCCTCGCCCGCCGCCACCCTGTCCCAGACGTCGGGCGCGGCCGAGAGCAGCGGCCAGTTCTCGCGGTAGGTGGCGTGGTCGGCGACGCCGAAGATCTCCGCCGGGGCGCCGAGGACGCGCGCATCGGCGTTCCAGATGGGCAGGACGGCGTCGGCCCGCGGTTCGAGCCACGCCACGAGTTCGCGCCCCTGGGCCTCGTCCTCGACCTGCAGGTAAATCTCGGCGGCGAGGCGCTGGTCCAGCCAGCCGGTGAAGGTCAGCCGGAACGACTGCACCATGGTGCCGACGCCGATGTTGGCGGCGAGCGCCAACAGCAGCGCCATCAGCGCGAGCCCGAGCCCCGGCAGCTGCTGGCGCGTGTCGGCCCAGAACCATTCGCCGAGCGGCCCGCGCGCCAGCCGCTGGCCGAGGCGCAGGCAGAGCGACAGCCACATCGGCAGGAGCA
>CAYMRW010000229.1:0-4682 GCA_964392825.1 uncultured Rhodobacterales bacterium | reverse complement strand
CGCGGCGCGGAGGGCCGCGGGCAGCCGCGCCGCCCGTCCGCCGGGTCCGATGGCGACGAGCGTCACGCGGGCGGCAAAGATTCGGTCGTCCCCGCGCCACACCTCCTGGTCGAGCACCGCCCGTGCGCCGGTTGCCGAAACCGGACGCGTGCGCACCTCGAGAGCATCGTCGAACCGCGCCGGGGCAAGCCAGTCCGCCTCCACGCGGCGGACGGCGAAGACCGTTCCGTCCCCGCGCAGCGCGTTCTGGTCGAGCCCGAGATCCCGCACCCAGTCCGAACGCGCCCGCTCGATGAACTTGAGGTAGTTCGCGTAGTACACGATCCCGCCCATGTCGGTGTCCTCGTAGAACACGCGGATGGGAAAGACATGCCGTCGCATCCGCCGGTCTTGGCGGGTGGGGCGGCACGTGGCAAGTGCCGGCGCCGGTGCGTCCTGCCTCAGCCTCGGCCTTGGCCGCGCCGGCCGATCACGTTGCCCCGCGCGTTCTTCGTCGCCTGGGCGATCGTGACGGCATCCGGCGGCGTCGCGCCTAGGGCCGTCCCGCGGCATCGGGATCGGCGTCGGTCTGTTCGGCGGACCAGGCCCCCGCGGCCTCCACCGCGACGGGCGATGCCGTGGGCAGCACCCCGAGGTAGGTCTCCGTCTCGTCCACCGGCAGGCTGGAGCGCTGGGTCATGCGATAGAGCGCGTAGAGCGCCATGACGACGAAGGTCGCGGCCAGCACCAGCCAGAACGCGAACGGGCCGAAGCGTTCCATCGCCCAGCCCGTGATCAGGGGACCCGCGATGGCGCCGAGGCCGAAGGTGAAGACAAGGCCTCCGGAGGCGGCCGGCATATCCTCGGGCGCGAGGAAATCGTTCGTGTAGGCAAGCAGCAGCGCGTAAAGCGGCGTGGTGACGCCGCCGGCGAGGAACGCGGCCGCCATCAGCGGCGCCAGGGCGCCACCGCTCATCCAGCCCAGAGCGCAGGATGCCGTGCCGGCAACGGCAGCCCCGAAGATCAGCCGCCGCCGGTCGAGGCGGTCCGAAAGCCAGCCAATCGGGTATTGCAGAACCAGCGCGCCGGCGAAGAGCATGGCGATGAAGAGGGCAATCTGCGCGGCCGTCATCTCGATCAGCGTGCCGAACACGGCGCCCATGCCGGTCTGGGTGGCGTACATGCTGCCGAGCAGGAAGATGCCCACGGTGCCCAGCGGCGAGTTGAGGAAGAGCTTCCTCAGGGACATCGCGGGGGCGACCTCGACCGCGGGGGTCGGGGTGACCGACAGCAGAATGGGCGCGAACGAGATCGACACCAGGATCGACGCGACGATGAAGAGGGCGGATGTCGACGCATCGCCGAGCGTCAGCAGGCCCTGCGCCCCGATGATGCCCAGCGTCTGCGCGATCATGTAGGCCGACAGGACCTTGCCGCGCGTCTCGTTGGTGGCGGCGTTGTTGAGCCAGCTCTCGGCCGCGACGTAGATGCCGGACATGCAGAACCCCAGAAGCACGCGGAGCGGCGTCCAGGCCCACGGTTCCGTCAGCAGCGGAAGCGCGATGAGGCCCGCCGACATGAAGCTCCCGAGCGCCGCGAAGACACGGACATGCCCTACCCGGCGAATGAGCGATGGCGTCAGGCGTGCCCCCGACAGGAAGCCGACGAAGTAGCCCGAGGTGACGATGGCGAGTTCGGTGGCCGAGAAGCCCTCGATCCCCCCGCGCAGGCCGATGAGGGTGAAGTGCATGCCGTTGCCCAGCATGATGAGCACGATTCCGAGAAGCAGGGCCCAGACCCCGGTCAGCACGTGAAGCATGTTCGGTCCTCTCGCCTGTCGTGGTGCGTCATGCGGGCCGCGCCGGAGACCGCCCCCCGCACAATCGCCGGGACGGCGGCGCGGCCCGGTAAGACCGCCGGAAACGACCGCGTCGCGGGCGGATGCTCGTCCGGCAGAACAGCGGCGGGGCCCGTCGACCTTGTCAATGCCGCGTCGTCCTGGCCGCGAGCCTGAGCGCCAGCGCCGGATCGGTCGACATCGGCGGGAGCACGGGATCGTGGGCGGCGCGGATGAGGGAGGCGATCTCGGGGCGGAGGAGCGTGGGACCGCCCTCCGCCGCCGCAAGGGGGGAGCGGCCCTGGAACGCGGTTTCCGACCAGAGCAGGATCGTCTGCACTGCCTGGCTCAGGGCGAGTGTCTGGGCGGGCACGGCCGTCAGCTCGGCGTCCATGCGCAGGAAGACGAAGGCGGCGCGGATGGCGCCGGCCTCGTCGAAGCGGAAGACGCGGTACTGGTTGGCGTCGGCGGCCTGGAGGCGTTCGACGAGGGGGCCGAGACCGGGGATCAGCCGGTCGAGGTTCGGCACCTCGACGAGCTCGGACCAGTCGCGCGCGAAGAAAAACATCAGGTTTGCGCCAAGCTCGGGGTCCACGTCGGTGATGGCATGTCCGGCGAGGTGACAGACGGCCTCGATCGCGCCCTTGATCGTGGCGAGCGTGCGCGCGTCGACGCCGAAGACCACGGGCGCGAGCGGCCGACCCCATCGGGCGAACAGGAACTGCCCGTCGGCTCGGGTGAAGAGTGCCTGGATCTCGGCCGCCGTCAGCACCCTCGATCGGACCGCATGGTCCGCGGTCGGGCATGCCGGCCCGCGGAGGGAAGCTGCCGCGCGGTGCGGGCGGCAGAGGCCCCGACGGCCCGGCGCCGGTACGGCCCGGCAGAGCGCGCAATCGGACGGTGCGGCGGCGCCGCGGTCCCGGGCGTACTCATGGGGCGGTGAAATCGTGGAGGATCCCGGCGATGGCGGGATCGGCGCGGACGGCAGGATCGCCGAAGACCGCCCCCGGCCCTTCCGAGCGCCAAAGTGCCGCGACCGGCGCCCCGTCCGAGATGCGGATGGCCCACAGCGCCATCGCCGCGTTGCATTGGTGCGGCTGGCATCCGCGACCGACGATCCAGTCGCCGCGGCGCTCTCCCTGGCCGCCGACGCCGCTCATGCGCCGGACGCTCTCGAGATTGTCGGGCGACATGATTTGGGCGAAGCGGGCGCGCTCGCCGGGGTCCTCGACGACGGCCTGGAAGTGCTGCCCCTCCCACCTGAGGACGTCGGCGCCGGAGCCGGCCGGCGCTGCGATGCCCGCGGGAACCGGTGTCTCGGTGAAGGTGGCGCCGTCGAAGGCGAAGAGGCGGCGGGCCACCTCGACGGCAGGGTCGGCCACGGCGACCGTGATGCGGCCGGGCTCCACGGCGACGTCCTCGATCCGGCCGAGGCACTCGGCGAACTCGGAGGTGCGGGCGAGCCCCGCGCCCGAGACGCGGAGGAGAACGAGGCGACCGGGGCACATGTTGCCCATGTGCGCGACCTCGACCAGCGCCCAGTCCCACGCCTCGCCCGCGAGCGCCCATGCGCCGAGGATGGCGACCCTGGCGTCGGCGACCCCCTCGACGGGCGCCTGGCCGAGGGCGAGCTGCTGGTCGACCTCGCCGCCCAGGACCTGCAGCCGGCCGAAGCGTGTGTCCAGAACGTCGTGCTGGCCGAGCTCGACCTCGGCCGCAGCGCCGCCGGCGACGAGGGCCGAGAGAAGGCCCGCGAGCGCCATCGGTCGGAGCAAGCGCGTCCCGGAGAGCGAGGCCTCCGGCACCGCGCGGCAGGGTCTCGGCCCCTGGGCATACGGGCGACCGGGTCCAGTCCCCGCCGGACGGGATCGTCGGTCCATCCGAGGGTCGCCCCAGTGACCGAGAAGGATGGCGGGCCACCTTCGCCAACCGCGTCTCGTCGCCCCTTCGCCGGGCGCGGCGCAGGGCCCGGGCGGGCTGGAGTCGCAGCGATCTTGGCGCCGCCAGAAACAGCGCGGCCCGACGATGCCTTTAGGGGCCGATCGGGCCCGAGAACCCGTCTGGCAAGACGGCGAAACGACGGTGAGATCGGTCATGCGGCAGGCTCTCCTTCCCGCGGCCCCTCCGTCTCGACGGCGAGGCCGGGTCGCGGCCGGAGGCTCGCCGCGGGGACGCGGCCGGCAGGCCGGGCGGCAGCTTCGGGCGGTTTCGATGCGAAGAGGTCACCCTGGTCGCGGCCCTTGGGGGCGGCGAGACGGAGATGCGACCAGCCTTTGGCCGCGAGGACCTGGACAGCAGGCCGGGCGGCAGCTTCGGGCGGTTTCATGCGAAGAGGTCCCCCTGGCCGCGCCCCTCGGGGACGGCGAGGCCGAGATGCGACCAGCCCTTGGCCGCGAGGACGCGGCCGCGGGGCGTTCGGGCGATGAGGCCCTGCTGCAGCAGGTAGGGCTCGATGACCTCCTCGATGGCGTCGCGGGCCTCGCTGAGGGCGGCGGAAAGCGTCTCGACCCCGACCGGACCGCCCCCGTAGTTCTCGGCGATGACGCCGAGATAGCGGCGGTCGGCGCCGTCGAGGCCCAGGCCGTCGACGCCGAGCCGGGTCAGCGCCGCGTCGGCCAGCGCGCGCGTCAGGCGCCCGTCGCCCTCGACCACGGCGAAATCGACGACGCGGCGCAGGAGCCGGCCGGCGATGCGCGGGGTGCCACGGGCACGGCGGGCGATCTCGGCGATGCCCTCCTCTTCGGCGCCGACGCCGAGCAGCCGGGCGCCGCGGGCGACGATCTGCGCAAGCTCCTCGGGGCTGTAGAACTGAAGACGGATCGGGATGCCGAAGCGGTCGCGGAGCGGCGTCGTCAGGAGGCCGAGC
>CAYMRW010000228.1:202-4688 GCA_964392825.1 uncultured Rhodobacterales bacterium | reverse complement strand
GCCGCGTTGCCGTGGGGCGTGGGTTCGTCTTCGATCAGGTCCAAGGCGCGGGCACCTTAGGCCGATCCCCCGGCGCGGAGAAGCCCCCGGCATCAGATGAGGAGGGGCGCGACAGGCATGCCCGTTGCATGCCGACGGGGTGTCGTTCTCTGCCTTGGCCAACGTGATCGCGCTTTCGACACATCGCGTTCCCGGTAGGGCCCCGGCGCCTGCGCTGCCGTCGCGCCAACCACCCGTGTGCCGCGTTCGTACTTAGGCCGCCCGGTCCAGCGTTCTGGCGCCGACGGGCGACGGCGGATGCGGGCCCGAGCTTGCGCGAGGCCTCGCCGGAACGATGGCCCGGTCAGGCGTGGCATTCGGGACAGCAGAGCGCGCAGCCCTTGACCGGGTCGAATGACCGCCGCGCCTCGGGCATCGCCGCCGCGCAGCCCTCGTGCTCGCCCAGGGACTCGAGATCGAGGTCCGCGGGCAGGACCTGACAGTCGGCACGGTGCACGAAGTGCTGTCCGTCGGTCTGCGGGGCCCTCGTGACGACGTACTTGCTTTCCACTATCTCGTCCCTCCGTTGCGCGCATCGCCATGCCCTACCGCCCGGAACGTGGCCCGAGGAAGGGGGGTTCCGCTTGCCCGGGCCCGACGCGCGCACTACCACACGGGCCGGAAACGGGAGACACCCCGCGGTGAACATCCTGATACTCGGTGGCGGCGGGCGCGAGCATGCGCTCGCCTGGGCGGTGTCGCAAAATCCGAAATGCGGCCGTCTGATCGTGGCGCCGGGGAACGCCGGCGCAGCCGGCGTCGCCGAATGCGCGCGGCTCGACATCGCCGATCCGGGCGCGGTGCTGCAGTTCGCGACCGACACCGGAATCGACCTCGTCGGCGTCGGGCCCGAGGCGCCGCTCGTGGCGGGGGTCGCCGACCGCCTCGCCGACGCCGGCATCATGGTGTTCGGCCCCTCGGCCGCGGCGGCGCAGCTCGAGGCGTCGAAGGCGTTCACCAAGGAGGTCTGCGCCGCCGCCGGGGTACCGACCGCTGCGGCGTGGTCGTTCGACGATCCCCGCGCGGCGGCGGCGCACGTGCGCGCGGAGGGGGCCCCCGTCGTCGTCAAGGCCGACGGCCTCGCCGGCGGCAAGGGCGTCACCGTGGCCGAGACGGAAGCCGAGGCGCTCGAGGCGCTCGACCGCCTCGCGGGCCCCGTCCTTCTCGAGGAGCGGATGGAGGGGGAGGAGGCGTCGTTCTTCGTCCTCTGCGACGGCGAGGTGGCGCTGCCCGTGGGCACGGCGCAGGACCACAAGCGCGCGTTCGACGGCGACGAGGGCCCGAACACCGGCGGCATGGGCGCCTACTCGCCGGCGCCCATCCTCGACGCGGCGGCGGAGCGGCGGGTGATGGACGAGATCGTCCGGCCGACCCTGGCCGAGCTCGTCCGCCGCGGGACGCCCTACCGCGGGCTCCTCTACGCCGGCGTGATGATCGCGGACGGGGCGGCGCGGCTCGTCGAGTACAACGTCCGCTTCGGCGACCCCGAGGCGCAGGTGCTGATGATGCGGCTCGGCGCCCAGGCGCTCGACCTGATGCAGGCCTGCGCCGAGGGGCGGCTGCATGAGATGCGGGTGAGTTGGGCCGACGACCACGCGATGACCGTGGTGCTGGCCGCGCACGGCTATCCGGGCGCCTATGCGACGGGCGAGCCGATCGGCGGGCTCGACGCCATGCCCGAGGACACGTCGCACATGATCTTCCACGCCGGGACGGCACGGCGCGACGGGCGGGTGGTCTCGGCCGGCGGCCGCGTGCTGAACGCGACGGCGCGGGGCACGACGCTCGCCGAGGCGCGGGCGCGAGCCTATGCGCTGGCCGACGCGGTGGACTGGCCGGGCGGGTTCTACCGGCGCGACATCGGCTGGCGCGCGCTCGACCGGGCGCCGCTCCGCAAGGCCGGCCACGCGGGATGAAGCAGGTCATCTCGATCAAGTGGGGCACGCGCTACGGGTCTGACTACGTCAACCGGCTGTTCTCGATGGTCTCGCGGCACGTGACGCCGCCGTTCCGGTTCCTGTGCTTCACCGACGACGCGGCGGGTTTCGCCCCGGGAATCGAGGCGCATCCGCTGCCGCCGCTCGACTGCGAGATGCCGACGGGGACGCTCGGCAAGTGGGGCAAGGCGCGTCTGTGGAGCGAGCCGCTCGCCGACCTCGCGGGGCCGGTCCTGTTCCTCGACCTCGACGTCGTCGTCCTCCGCTCGCTCGACCCGCTCTTCGAGTATGGCCGGGCCGAGGACGTGATCGTCGCCCGCAACCCCAACACGCCGTTCGAACGGCTGGGCCAGACGTCGATCTACCGAATGCCGGTCGGACGCCTCGCGCCCCTCAAGGCGAGGTTCGAGAGCGACCCGCAGGGCGTCGCCGACCGCTACCAGTTCGAGCAGCGCTACGTGACCAAGTCCGCGCCGGGCGGCGTCCGCTTCTGGCCGCGGGGCTGGGTCGCGCATTACAAATGGCACTGCGTGCCGACGTTCCCCCTGAACTACATCCGCGCGCCGCGCCCGCCGGGCGATGCCCGCGTGGTCATCTTTCCGGGCTCGCCGAACCCGCCCGACGCGATCGCCGGCCGCTACAGCCGGCGCGCCCCGGCCCTGGCGCCGGGCGAGCATCTGCGCGCGGCGTTCGATGGCAGGCGCATGAAGGGGGGGCTCTGGGCGCATCTGCGCCACTACGTCCGTCCCGCGCCTTGGGTCGAGGAGCACTGGCGCTAGGCGGTCCGCGCCATGCGCCTTCGTGGTCAGGCCGGGGGCGCCGTGGCGAGCGGGTCGGGGAACCGCGCGAGGTAGGCACGCGTCGCCCGCAAGCGCCACCAGTGTTTCAGAAGCGCGCGCGGGGTCCCGCCGACCTCCGGCGCCTGGGCCGGCGGCTGCGGCGCCTCGGGGAAGTATTGCGCCAGGAACGGTCCGTAGCCCGCCGTGAAGCGTGGCGGCAGCGCGGCGGCCTTCCACGGCTTCTGCGGCCCGATGAAGTGGACGAGGCGGGCACCGGCGTCGTCGGCGAAGTAGCGGCTCGCCTCGGTCCACTGCCAGTTCCAGACGGGCGAGAGTTCGGTCCAGCGGCCGCGAAGCGCGAGATTGATGGCGCTCTGGTCGTTGCGAACGTAGGCGTGGGCAAGGTCGGGGTCGCGCGCCGCCGCGACGCAGGCCCCGGTCAGATCCGCGGCGCGCCAGCGGGGCCCCTCGAAGAGCAGCACGCCCGAGTTGAGGTACTTCAGGCCGCCGAGACCCAGCTTGGCGAACTCCGCCGGCACGCGCCGTGGCGTCCGCCATTGCTGGGAATCGCGGACCGCGGCGACGGCGCCACCCTTCAGATCGGCCTCGAACACGTCTCTGATCGGACCTTCGAGCGCGATGTCCGCGTCGAGATAGAGGATGCGCCCGTACTCCGGCAGCAGGTCGGGCAGCATCAGGCAAAGGTACGACGCGTGCGAGCGCCGCTTCCTCAGGCGGCGATGCGCGAACGGGTTCTCCCCCTCGAAGCGCACGACGCGGATGCCGTCGAGACCCGCGGGCAGCGGCGGCAGGTCGGGGCCGACGATGACGACGTCGAAGTCACGGTCCGGATGACGGTCGGCGATCCGGGCGGCGAGGTACGCGGCGTAGGGCAGGAACCCCCGGTCGCTGACCAGCGCGACGGCGTTCCGTCGGCGCGCGCCGGCGCTCCGGCGCGCGGACACTAGCGGTTCTCGGACCACTCCCACGGGGTCGTGTAGGCGCCCAGAACCTTTGCCACCTGATCCTCGGCCCCCTTCGGAGCGACCTGCGCCACGAGCCCGCGGCTGCGGTCGTCGATGACCTCGGTCACGCGGGGCGCGAGGCCCGCGTCCTTGAGCGCCGCATCATAGACGCGCGCGATGGCGCGCTTGCGCAGCGCCGGCTTGAACACCTTGCCGACCGCGGTCTTGGGGAGTTCGGGCAGGATCTCGACGTGCTTCGGCTGCGCGGCGCGCTCGGCGATGTGCGTCCGCGCCCACTGGGTCAGTTCGTCGGCGGAAGCCGAGGCGCCGGTTACGAGCTCGACGTAGGCGCACGGCAGCTCGCCCGAATGCGCGTCGGGCTGGCCGATGGCGCCCACCATGGCGACGGCGTCGTGGCCCGCCAGCGCCTCCTCGATCGTCGCGGGGTCGATGTTGTGACCGCCGCGGATGATGATGTCCTTCTGCCGCCCGGTGATCCAGAGATACCCGTCGGCGTCGAGCCGCCCGAGATCGCCGGTGCGCAGGTAGACATCGTGGTGGAAGAGGTCGTTGTTCTTGTCGACCTCGGTGTAGGTCGAGCCCGGGAACACGCCGGGATTGTCGATGCAGATCTCGCCCACCTCGTCGACGGCGCATTCCTTCACGCGGCCGTTCTCGTGGCGCAGGATCTTGATCTGGGTGTACGGGAAGGGGATGCCGACCGAGCCGATCTTCTTGATGCCGCCGATCGGGTTGCAGGAAACGA
>CAYMRW010000228.1:0-182 GCA_964392825.1 uncultured Rhodobacterales bacterium | reverse complement strand
CGGTCAGGCCGTAGCCCTCGATGATCTCGACGCCAGAGGCCTTCTCGAAACGGTTGAAGAGCTCGACCGGCAAGGGCGCCGATCCCGAGAACGCCTGCTTGACCGTAGAGACGTCGGCGTCGACCGACCGCTGCATCAGCGCGCTGATCGCCGTCGGCACGGTGATGATGAAGGTGATCTTC
>CAYMRW010000227.1:0-4688 GCA_964392825.1 uncultured Rhodobacterales bacterium | reverse complement strand
ACGATCGGGTCCGGCACGCCGCAGTCGGTCGGCGCGATGCTGGGGGCCGTCGCGTCGGTGGTGCCGCCGGGGCGACTGGCTGGGCATTTCCACGATACCGGGGGCCGTGCGCTCGACAACGTCGAGGTGGCGCTGGGGCAGGGACTGCGCGTCTTCGACGCCGCCGTGGGCGGCCTCGGCGGCTGTCCCTTCGCGCCGGGGGCGGCCGGCAACGTCGCGACCGAGGCGTTGAACGCAAGGTTGGCGGCGCTCGGCTGGACCACCGGGCTCGACTCGGGCGTCCTCGACCAGGCCGCGGCGCTGGCGCGGGCGATGCGGTCGGGGGACGGAGGGGACAGCGGCGATGCCTGACACGATCCGGATCGACGTCGACGACCGCGGGGTGGCGATGCTGAAGCTGTCGCGGCCGGACAAGCACAACGCGATGTCGGGCAAGATGATCGGCGAGCTGGCCGAGGCGGCCGAGCGGCTCGGCGCCGATCCGGACGTGCGCTGCGTCGTGCTCGCGGGCGAGGGGCAGTCGTTCTGCGCCGGCGGCGACCTCGGCTGGATGCAGGCGCAGATGCGCGCCGAGCCGGCCCAGCGCGGCGCCGAGGCGCGGCGGCTGGCGGAGATGCTGGGCGCGCTCGACCGGGTGCCGAAGCCCACGATCGCGCGGGTGCACGGCAACGCCTTCGGCGGCGGCGTCGGTCTGATCGCCGTCTGCGACATCGCCGTGGGCGTCGAGGGGGCGATGTTCGGGCTGACCGAGACCAAGCTGGGGCTGATCCCGGCGACCATCGGCCCCTATGTTGCGGCACGGATGGGCACCGCGGCGCGGCGGGTGTTCTTCGCGCCGCGGCTCTTCGGGGCGGGCGAGGCGCTGACGCTCGGCCTCCTGTCGCGTCGGGTGACGCCCGAACTGCTAGACGAGTGCGTCGAGGCCGAGGTCCGGCCCTGCCTCGACGCCGCGCCCGGAGCGATGGCGGCGGCGAAGGCGCTTCTGCGGACCCTGACGCCGAGCGCCGATCCCGCGATGATCGAGGCGACTATCGCGGCGCTGGTCGAGCGCTGGGAGAGCGAGGAGGCGCGCGAGGGCGTCGCGGCGTTCTTCGAGAAGCGCAAGGCGGCATGGATGCCCCGGCAGTGACGGCAGGCGGACATGCCTCTGCGGACAGCCCTCTGCTGCTGCGGGTACCGGGATGATGCCCGCGTGACCATCAGGCGCCTCGACGCGGACGGCCGGTTCGATCTCAGCATGGCCATCGCCTGCGTCATCGCGGGTTCCGCCGCGATCCCGTCGATCGTCTTGGGGAGCGGCCCGACGTCGATGGAGCGTTTCGAGGCCTGCATGAGCATGGCCGACCGAGCGGGTCTACGCGAGCGCCGGCGGGAGGATGCGGGGCTGATCTGCCTGCAGAATGCAACGGCGCGTCCCGGGCGGGTTCCGGCCCCCGCGATCCCTGCCGGAACGGGGATGCTGCTCGGCATTCCCTGAAGACCGCGCCCCGATCAGTCGGCGATCATGCCCATGGCCGCCTCCCGCGTCTCCGTCGTGCGTCGCGACCAGCCGCGCCCGAACGTCGGCCAGTGCTTGAGCGACTGATAGTATTCGAGCCGACGGTCGCTGAAGCGGTTGATGACGAACTCCGGGTCGATCCGGTTGACGGCGCCAACCGTGATCGGCCCGACCTGACCGTCCTTCTCGACCGAGACGACTTCCTGCAGCATCCGCGACGAACGGCCGACGCCGGCATTGACGCCCATGTCGAAGGCGACGAGGTCGACCCCGGCGGGCAGGGTATCGCAGTTCAGCGCATTCCAGTAATGCGCGCGGTAGATCTCTTTGGCCTCGTCCTTCTGCAGGGTCCGCACCTCCTCGCGCGAGCAGGCATCGACCTTGCGCCAGGCCGCGAGGGTCTTGTGGGTGATGCCGAGATTTGTGGCGCCGCCTGGATCGTCTGGGTGATCCACGTAGCCGCCCTCGTGCGCGAAGATGATGTCCATGCACTTGTGGAACTGGCGCGAATCCTTCGGCTTGGCCGCGTCCGGTCCGGGCGCCGGCGTCGGTGCGGCGCGGGGCGCCTGCGCCACCTTGTCGATCAGGGCCGTTGTCTGCTTGGACTGCTTGTCGACCAGGCGCTCGGTGGCCTGGGTGTTCTCGCGCTGGAGGGCGGCGACGAGGTTCTGCGCCTGCAGCGAGGCGGTGTCCTTGTTGCGCGAGCCCTGGCTCGAGCCGAGCCAGAAGCTGACGACGGTGGCGAAACCCGCGGTCAGCGCGCCGATGACGATGTTGACGATCTGCAGAAGCGCGGCGTTCTCGGCATCGACCTCGCCCGAGACGAGCAGCCAGAGCGCCAGGAAGAAGCCGATCACGACGACCGTCGAGACGACGACCGGTCCCCAGGCGAAGACGCTGTCCCCGGACGAAAGTTCGGTCATCATGGTGCGGGCGGACTGCGCGTCCTTCAGGACCTCGCGCAGTTCCCCGAGCTCGGTCTCGCGGCGCTTGGCCTCGGCCTCGGCCTCGCGCGCTTCCGCCTGCGCCTCGATCTCGGCCAGCCGCACGCGAAGCTCCGAGGCGACCTTGGGGTCGGCGACGCGCTTCTCGGCCTCGACCGGATCGTCGGTGCCGAGGACGTCGCGTACCGTGCGCGTCATGCGCTGCTCGATGTCGGGGAGGACGTTGCTCGCGACGCGCTTGGCGAGGTCCGGAAGCATGGAAATGGCGATCGAGACGAGAGGAGACATGATGAAACCTGCGATGACGAAATGAGTTAACGTTGCGTCAACGCATCGTGCGAGGTCAAGCGGCGGTTTTCCTGCCTTGCTTCGGGGCGTGCGTCGTCGCGACCCGGGGCGGTTCGGTTGACCACCTTGGGGGCTGGACGTAGATCGCATGTAGGTCGACACTCCGCCGGAGCGGACGTGAGGCAGGAGGTACACTCATGGACGATCTGCTGCGGGACTACCTGCCGATCCTGATCTTCCTCGGGCTGGCGATTGCGCTCGGGATCATCCTTATTCTCGTGGCCGTGGTGCTGGCCGTGCGCAATCCCGATCCGGAGAAGGTGTCGGCCTACGAATGCGGCTTCAACGCGTTCGACGACGCGCGGATGAAGTTCGACGTGCGCTTCTACCTCGTGTCCATCCTGTTCATCATCTTCGACCTCGAGATCGCGTTCCTGTTCCCGTGGGCGGTCGCGTTCCCGGTCCTGACGGACACCGCGTTCTGGTCGATGATGGTGTTCCTGACGGTCCTGACGGTCGGCTTCGCCTACGAATGGAAGAAGGGGGCCCTTGAATGGGAGTGAGCACCGCAGACTACGATGCCGGCGTCGACCGCGAGGTCGACACGCAGCGCCTAAATCGGGAGCTCAGCGACAAGGGCTTCATCCTGACCGCGACAGACGACGTCATCAACTGGGCGCGGGCCGGTTCGCTGCATTGGATGACCTTCGGCCTCGCCTGCTGCGCCGTCGAGATGATGCACACGTCGATGCCACGCTACGACCTCGAGCGGTTCGGCTCCGCCCCGAGGGCGAGCCCGCGGCAGAGCGACCTGATGATCGTCGCGGGCACGCTGACCAACAAGATGGCACCGGCGCTGCGCAAGGTCTACGATCAGATGCCCGAGCCACGCTACGTGATCTCGATGGGATCGTGCGCGAACGGCGGCGGCTACTACCACTACAGCTACAGCGTAGTGCGCGGCTGCGACCGGATCATCCCGGTCGACGTCTACGTGCCCGGCTGCCCGCCGACGGCGGAGGCGCTGCTCTACGGCATCCTGCAGTTGCAACGGAAGATCCGTCGCACCGGGACGATCACGCGATGACGGCGGCCCTGCGCGAACTCGGAGAGCACGTCGAGGCCAAGCGTCCGGACTGCGTGCTGGGCTGGGAGGTCGCGCTGGGCGAGCTGACCCTGACGATCGCGCCGGCGTCGCTCGTCAGCTTCGTGGAGTTCCTCAAGTCCGACCGCACCTGCCGCTTCTCGACGCTCATCGACATCACCGCGATCGATTACCCGGAGCGGGAGGAGCGGTTCGACGTCGTCTATCATTTCCTGTCGATGTACGAGAACCAGCGCATCCGCCTGAAGGTCGCGGCCCGGGAGGAGGATGTGGTCCCCTCGATCACCGGCGTCCACCCCAGCGCCAACTGGTTCGAGCGCGAGGTCTTCGACATGTTCGGCGTCCTGTTCTCGGGGCATCCCGATCTGCGGCGCCTGCTCACCGACTACGGCTTTCGCGGGCATCCGCTGCGCAAGGACTTCCCGACGACCGGCTATGTCGAGGTGCGCTACAACGAGGAAGCCAAGCGCGTGGTCTACGAGCCCGTGAAACTGGTGCAGGAATACCGCCTATTCGACTTCATGAGCCCGTGGGAGGGCGCGGAATACATCCTGCCGGGCGACGAGAAGTCGGGCGGCGAGAAGGCCGAGGCCAAGCAGTGACCGGCATCGGCCATGCTCCGCTCCGCGGCGCGGTCGCGGCCCTGCCCATCATCGCGGCGGGCGACCCAGCCGCAGGAGGCGCGCTATGAAGGACATGGACACGGGCGGGCGGTTCGACGACGCGCTGACCGGCGAGCAGCAGATCCGCAACTTCAACATCAATTTCGGACCTCAGCACCCGGCGGCGCACGGGGTCCTGCGGCTGGTGCTGGAGCTCGACGGCGAGATCGTCGAGCGTTGCGACCCGCATA
>CAYMRW010000226.1:0-4700 GCA_964392825.1 uncultured Rhodobacterales bacterium | reverse complement strand
GCGCCATGTGGAAGTCGTAGCCGTTCGTGCGCATGTTGATGTAGTCGAACCAGCCCGCGGCGGTCCAAAGGAACTTGGTGCCGATGGTGAAGCACTTGGTGCCCTGATCGAGCAGGGCCTGGCAGTTCGACTTCAGCTCGTCCCAGGTCTCGGGTTCCGACAGCCCGAGCTCGTCGAAGAGATCCTTCCGGTAATACACGCCCCACTGGTAGTAGGTGTAGGGCACGCCCCACTGCTTGTCGTCGATGGTCATCGCCCCCTTGGTCGAGGCGAGGTTCTCGGACAGCTCCCCCTCCCACAGATCGCTGACGTCCTCGAAGAGACCGGCCTCGACATACGGCGCCATGCGGTTGCCGGCGTACCAGTTCGCGACGTCGGGCGGGTTCGCGGTCAGGAAGTTCCGGATCTGGGTCTTGTAGGCCTCGCGGTCGATCGTGGTGAGCTCGATGTTGAGATCGGGATGCTCCTCGCCGAAGCGGCGCACCATGTCCTCCATCACCGCGCGGGGTGCGGGGTTCGACATGTCGGAGAAGATGACGAGATCGCCCGAAAGCTGCTCTTCCTGGGCGGATACGGTGCCCGCGACGAGAGTCGACGCGGCCAGCGCCGCAAGAAGTGTCCTCATGAGATCCTCCCAAGGTGGTCCCGCGCGTTCGGCGGAACACGTATCTGCGTGAAAGGCTAACCTTGCCGCATCCGTTGTTGTCAACACGCGGCGCCCGTGTCGCCGCCGGTCGTCTGCCGCGGGGGCTTGCATCGGGGCTGCGGGCGCCGTCCAATCGCCCGCGACCGGTAAGGGAGGTGCCAGGGATGTCCGGTGTCGTGCTCGACGACGTGGTCAAACGGTTCGGCGAGGCGCAGGTGATCCACGGCGTCGACCTCATCGTCGATCACGGCGAGTTCTGCGTCTTCGTCGGGCCCTCGGGCTGCGGCAAGTCCACGCTCCTGCGCATGGTGGCGGGTCTCGAGGAGACGACGTCGGGGCGGATCGAGATCGGCGACCGCGACGTGACGCGCGTCGACCCGGCCGAGCGCGGGGTGGCCATGGTGTTCCAGACCTATGCGCTCTACCCGCACATGAGCGTCGCCGAGAACATGGGCTTCGGCCTCCGGATGACCGGCCACCCGAAATCCGAGGTCGAGGCCAAGGTGTCCGAGGCGGCGCGGGTGCTGAAGCTCGAGCCGCTGCTTGGGCGCAAGCCCAAGGCGCTGTCGGGGGGGCAGCGCCAGCGCGTCGCGATCGGTCGCGCCATCGTGCGCGGGCCCGAGGTGTTCCTCTTCGACGAGCCGCTCTCAAACCTCGACGCCGAGCTGCGCGTCGAGATGCGGGTCGAGATCGCGCGGCTCCACAAGGAAATCGGCGCGACGATGATCTACGTCACCCACGACCAGGTCGAGGCGATGACCCTGGCCGACAAGATCGTGGTGCTGCGCGCGGGCCGGATCGAGCAGGTCGGCGCGCCGATGGAGCTCTACCGCAACCCCGCCAACCGCTTCGTCGCGGGGTTCATCGGCTCGCCCGCCATGAACTTCATGCGCGGCACCGTGCGCGACGGCGCGATCGTCGTGCCGGGCCTCGGCGACGCCGCCGTGCAGCCGCCGGTGACGCTGCCGGAGAACGGGGCCGAGGTCACCCTGGGCGTACGGCCGCAGCACATCTCGGTGGACGCGGCGGGGTCGACGCACAGGGTCGACATCACCGAACGGCTCGGCGGGGTCAGCTACGTCTATCTCGACGCCGAGAACGGCGAACGGATCGTCGTCGAGGCGGGCGAGGAGGATCCGGCGCCGGAGGGCGATCGCGTCGGCGTCGCCTTTCCGCCCGAGGCGACGCTCGTCTTCGACGCGCAGAGCGAGGCGCGCATCGTCTGACGCCGGGGGCTGCGGCCCGCCTGCGCGCCCGCGCCTTGACGGGATCGCGCGCCTTCGCCGAGTATCGCGGTCACGGGACGTGCGCGGGCCGCCTCGAGGCCGCGCCCCGGCGGAGGGAGAACTGCGCCGCAGGCCGCCCCGGAACCGGACCGCCCGGTCCGCCTCCGGAACGATCGCGCAGCGGCGCGACGCATGGGCGAGGGAGGCACGATCGATGCGGCTCTTCACGGTGTTCGGACCCTCGCAATCCGGCAAGACGACCCTTGTCGAGGCACTGGCCGCCCTCGAAACGCACGCGCCGCGCCGGTTCGAGGTGCCGGGCGTCGCAACGGCCACCCGCTTCGGCTTCATGGGCGAGGACTGGACCGCGATCGACGTCGCCGGCGGGGGGGAGAACCTCGTGACGGCCGGACCGGCGCTCGCCGCGAGCGACGCCGTGATCCTCTGCGCGCCCGCCGATGCCGACGCGGCCGTGCTGAGCGCCCCGTTCCTGCGCATGGCCGACGCCGCCGGCACGCCGGTCCTGATCTTCGTCAACGGCGTCGACCGGGCGTCCGACCGGATCAGCGCCGTCGTCGCGGCGCTGCAGACGTACTCCCGCCACCACGTGGTGCTACGCCAGATCCCGCTGCGCTCGGGCGGCGAGATCACGGGCGCCGTCGACCTCATCTCAGAGCGCGCGTGGCAATACCGGGAGGGCGAGCCCTCGGCCTTGGTCGAGCTGCCGCGGGAGATGCTCACGCGCGAGCAGGGGGCCCGCACGGAACTGCTCGAGTCCCTCGCGGACTTCGACGACACCCTGCTCGAGCAGCTGATCGAGGACCAAAGACCGATGACGGGCGCCGTCTACGACGTGGCCTCGCGCACCATGCAGCACGCGGATCTGGTGCCGGCGGTCATCGGCTCGGCGGCGCACCGCAACGGCATCCTGAGGCTGATGAAGCTGCTCAGGCACGAGGCGCCGGAGGTCGACGCGGCCCGCGAGCGCCTGTCGGGCGGCCGGGATACCGTCGCGGTCGGGGTCGTCGGCGACGTCATCAAGCATCTGGGCAAGGCGGTCCTGATCCGCGCATTGGGCGACGGCGCGGCGCAGGGGGAGCGGCTCGGCGGCGCCTCGGTCGGCGGGCTCGTCGACCTCGACGCGCGCTCGCAGATCCCGCGGCGGCAGCCGGGCGAGGTCGGGCTGACCATCAAGTCGGATCACCTGTCGCTCGGCCGGGTCTACACGGCCGACGGCAGCGTCGCCTTGCCCGACTGGACGCGGCCGCACACGCCGGCGTTCCGGCGCATGCTGACGCCGGTACACGACCGCGACGAGGCGCGGCTCTCGACGGCGCTCGAGCGGCTGGCCGAGATCGACCCGGGGCTCGCCTACGAACAGGACGAACGCAGCGGCCACTTCGTCCTCGCCGCGCAGGGACCGCAGCACCTGCGCCGCCTCGTCGACAAGCTGGAGGGCGGCTTCGGTATCGCGCTCGAGCACGCCTCGGTGCCCGCGTCGCTGCGCGAGACGGTGCGCGCGCCGGTCGAATGGCACCACCGCCACCGCAAGCAGACGGGCGGCGCCGGGCAGTTCGCCGACGTCGTCATCGACCTCGCGCCGCAGCAGCGGGGCGACGGGTTCCGCTTCGAGGAGCAGGTCAAGGGCGGATCGGTGCCGCGGAACTACATCCCCGCGGTGGAGGCGGGGGTTCGCGAGGCGCTGGCGGAGGGGCCAGGCGGTCACCCCGTCGTCGACGTCCGCGTCGTCCTGAAGGACGGCAAGAGCCACTCGGTCGACAGCTCGGACTTCGCGTTCCGCACCGCCGGCAAGAACGCCGTGCGCGAGGCGATGGCCGAGGTCGGCACCATCACGCTGCAGCCGATCCTGCGCGTCCGCATCTCGGTGCCGTCGGTCTTCGCGGGCGGCCTCGTGCCGACGGTCAGCGGCCTCAAGGGGCAGGTGCTGGGCTTCGACGCCGATGCCGCGGCGGCGGGTTGGGATGTCTTCGACTGCCTGTTGCCGATGACGGCCGGGGACGCGCTCTTCAATGCGCTCGCCAGCGCCACGCGCGGCACCGCGTGGTACGACGCCGTCTTCGACCACTACCAGGAGATGCGGCAGGACGACATCGCCGCCTTCGAGGCGGCGCAGATGGCCCGCGCCTGAGCGCGCGCTCAGCCGTCGATGCGCGCCGCCATGATGGCGATGGCCTGCTGGTAGACGCTCGCCGCGTTCCACGCCTCGATCACGCGAAAGTTCGACTGGCCCGACTGGTACCCCTGACCCGGACGCCAGCCCTTCTGGCGCAGGAAGTTCGCCGTCGAGACCATGGCGTCGGTGAGGTTGGTCATGTCGACACGGCCGTCGCCGTTGCCGTCGACGCCGTAGCGGACGACGTTGCCTGGCAGGAACTGCGTGTGGCCGAGCTCACCGTGCCGCGCCCCGACGGTGGCGCTGGAGATGGCGCCGCGGTCGACGAGTTCGAGTGCGGCCAGGAGGTGCCCGGTGAAGAAGTCCGAGCGGCGGCAGTCGTAGGCGAGCGACGCGGTCGCCGAGACGAGGTTGGTGTCGCCCATGAAGCGTCCGAACCCCGTCTCCATCCCGTGAATGGCGATGAGGACGCCTGCGGGCACGCCATAGGCGCGTTCGAGGCTCTGGTAGAAGGCCGGGTTCTGGGCCTTCATGGCGCGGCCCTGGCTGACGATGGTGTCGGCGCCGCGGACCTGCATGAATCGTTCGAGCGAGTAGCTGAAGCTCTTCTGGTTGCGGTCGGCCCAGATGGTCTCGTCCGAGTACCGCGCGTCGGCGAGGGCGGCGAGGCCGCGTCCGCCGATGCCGGCACGTG
>CAYMRW010000225.1:0-4713 GCA_964392825.1 uncultured Rhodobacterales bacterium | reverse complement strand
TCGAGAGCCCCAGCACGTGCGCACCGTCGCGTGCGGCGTCCACGATCTCGGCCGGTGTCAGGCGGATCCCGGCATAGTCGATTTCCATCCCGCAGTCGCGCGCGCGGGCCGCGATCTGTTCGGCGCCGTTCGAATGACCGTCGAGACCCGGTTTACCGACAAGGAACCGCAACCTGCGACCCAGGCGGGAGGACACGGCGTCGACAGCGGCGCGGAGGTCGTCGAGCCCCTCGGTCCGGTTCGACGGCGACGGCGAGACGCCCGTCGGGGCGCGGTACTGGCCGAAGACGGCGCGGACGACGTCGCCCCATTCACCGGTCGTGGCGCCAGCCTTTGCCGCCGCGATCGAAGGGGGCATGACGTTGCCGCCCGAGGCCGCGGCCGCCTTCAGGTCGTCGAGGGCCCTGCGCACGGCCCGTTCGTCGCGCGCCGCGCGCCATTCGCTCAGGCGCTCGATCTGGTCGGCCTCGACCGCGGGATCGACCGTCATGATCGCGTCGGGGCCGGTGGTCAGCGGGCTCGGCTCGCCCTCGGTCCAGCGGTTCACGCCCACGACCACGGTTTCGCCGGCCTCGATCCGGGCGATCCGGTCCGCGTTGGCCTCGACCAGCCGCGACTTCATGTGCTCGATCGCGCGGGTCGCGCCGCCGATGGCGTCGATCAGCGCAAGCTCGTCGCGAGCGTCGGTCTTGAGTTCCTCCACCTTGGCCGCGACCGCCGGGTTGCCGTCGAGGAGGTCGGTCTCGTAGGCGAGGATCTGCTGCATCCGGAGCGACCATTGCTGGTCCCACGGCCGCGGCAGTCCCAGGGCCTCGTTCCAGGCGGGCAGCTGCACCGCGCGGGCGCGCGCGTTCCGGCTGAGCGTCACCGCCAGCATCTCGAGGAGGATGCGCGGCACGTTGTTCTCGGGCTGCTGTTCCGTGAGGCCGAGCGAGTTCACCTGAACGCCGTAGCGGAAGCGCCGATGCTTCTCGTCGGCGACGCCGTAGCGGTCGCGCACCGTCTCGTCCCACAGGTCGGCGAAGGCGCGCAGCTTGCAGATCTCGGTGACGAAGCGCATCCCCGCGTTCACGAAGAAGGAGATGCGCCCCACCATCTGGGGGAAATGCTTCGCCGGAACCTTGCCGCGCAGGTCGTCGAGGACCGCGGTCGCCGTGGCCAGCGCGTAGGCAAGCTCCTGGCCCGGCGTCGCCCCAGCCTCCTGCAGGTGATACGAGCACACGTTCATCGGGTTCCACTTGGGCATGTGTTCCCGCGTCCACGCGGCGACGTCCGTGATCATCCGGAGCGACGGCTCGGGCGGGCAGATGTAGGTGCCGCGCGACAGGTACTCCTTGATGATGTCGTTCTGAACGGTGCCCTGCAGCACCGCCACGTCGGCGCCCTGTTCCTCCGCCGCGGCGACATAGAGCGCGAGGAGCCACGGCGCCGTCGCGTTGATCGTCATCGACGTGTTCATCTCCTGCAACGGGATCGCGTCGAAGAGCGTCCGCATGTCGCCGAGATGACAGATCGGCACGCCGACCTTGCCGACCTCGCCGCGGGCCAGTTCGTGATCGCTGTCGTAGCCCGTCTGGGTCGGCAGGTCGAAGGCAACGGACAGGCCCGTCTGCCCCTTCGCAAGGTTCGAGCGGTAGAGGGCGTTAGAGGCTGCCGCGGTCGAATGCCCGGCATAGGTCCGGATCAGCCAGGGCCGGTCGCGTTCAGTTGTCCCCATGCTCGTACCCCCTCGGCGCCCGGGATGCTGCAGGTGCGAACATAGCGAGCTGCCAAGGTTGCGCAAGAACGTTTCCGGGCGGCGGTTAAGGACGTAAGAAACTATCTCGCCGCACGCGACGGCGCGGTCGTGCGGGCTTTCGTGTCGCCGGTCCTTCGCAAGAGGTCGGCCAACGCTGCGGTGTCGATCGGTTTCCCGAGGCAGCCGTCGAAGCCCGCGCTCCTGCATGCCGGACGATCGAGCATGACCGCGCTCGCCGTAAGCGCCACGATGGGCAGGTCGGCGGTGCCGGGCAGGGCGCGGATGGCGCCCGTCGCCTCGATCCCGTCCATCCGCGGCATCTGCAGGTCCATCAGCACGAGGTCGAACGGCGCCGCCTGGACCGCCGCGAACGCCTCGGCCCCGTCGCTTGCGAACGCGACGTCATGGCCGTCCTTGCGCAGCAGGGTGCGCATCAGGTGCCGGTTGGTCGCGTTGTCGTCGGCAACCAGGATCCGCAGTGGCGCGACATGCGGGGCGGCGTCGCTGCATCTCGGCCCGGTTGCCGCATCCGGCACTGCCCTCGCGACCTCCGGTGCCGCGATGTCGAAACGAAAGGTGCTGCCGTCGCCGGGCATGCTTTCGAGGTCGATCCCGCCGTCCATCAGCGTCACCAGTTCGCGGACGATGGCAAGACCGAGGCCGGTGCCGCCCGGGCGCCGGCGGGAGGACTCGTCGGCCTGCACGAACCGCTCGAAGATGCGCGCCTGGTCTTCTTCGGCAATCCCGACGCCGCTGTCGCGAACGCGGCACTCGAGCCTGCCCGCGACCCAATCGAGCGTGATGTCGACGCCACCCTCCTCGGTGAAAGTGATGGCGTTGCTCACGAGGTTCGTCAGAACCTGACGCAATCGAAGATGGTCGACGTCAATCCACCGTGGAACGGCGTCGCTCGCCGTCCAGCGGAGCGCCAGGCGCTTTTGCCTCGCTCGCGCCGACATGAGTTCGCCCACATCCCCGGCCAGGCGTCGGATGTCGGTGGGCTCCGGTCGAATGGTGATCGCCGCCGCCTCGAGCTTCGAGACGTCGAGCACGTCGTTCAGCAGCCTGAGAAGACTGTGAGCAGAGTCGCTGGCGATCCGCACGCATTCCGCCTGCGATGCGGGCATGTCCTCCTCCCGCAGCAGGTCGAGCATGCCGATGACTCCGGCGAGCGGGGTCCTCACCTCGTGGCTCATCGCCGCGAGGAAGTTCGATTTCGCCGTGTTCGCGGCTTCGGCCTGGCGCCGTCGTTCCTCAAGCTCCGACTCGCGTTCCTTGTCCGCGGTCACGTCCCAGACGAGGCCGATCAGGCGGGGGGCGCCGTCGTGGCCGCGGTAGTACGTGGCCATGTCCCGGAGGTGGCGGACCTGACCATCGCGCCAGATGACCCGATAGTCGGACGTGAAGGTGCCGGAGCCGTCGACCGCGGCAGCGGCGGCCGCTCCGGCGCGCGCGCGATCCTCCGGGTGCATGGCGCCCAGCCAGTCGGCCTCGCCGAAGTATCCGGGCCTCGGTTCGACGCCCATGAGCTGGCACGCGCGCTCGTCCCACTTCAATCGATCGGCAACCAGGTCGGCGTCCCAGAAGCCGATGTTGGACACGCCCATGGCGAGGTCGAGACGGCGGCTCATCTCGGCCAGTTCGTGGTCCCGCCGGTCCCGCGTCGCCCTGATCACGATCAGCCACAGCGACAGTCCGACGACGACGAAGACGGAACTGGCCATGTGCGTGAGCAGCTTGCGCGATAAGGCCGGGCCCTCGGCATCGCTCCCCACCACGATGCTCCAGATCTCGTGCGCCTCGACGAGCGCGGCGATGGCCATGAACGTCGTGCCGCCCACGACAAGCAGCACGGGCCTCGCGGCGGATCCGACAAGGGCGCGTGGTCGGGTCATTCAGGGCTTTCCGGCATGCGCGACGCCCCGCAGGAGGGCTCCAGATCAACGATCACGCACGCTAGGCGAACTTCTCTACGCAAGCGTTACTGCCAGCCCGCGCCCCAGCAACCGCGCGGGAAAGATTATGTCCCAAAACTTGTCGAAAGGGTTGCGATATTTCACGATGGCCACTAGACCATCTGGCGATTCTGCGCTGCGGCAGAGGCATGGAGATGAGTATGGCGCTTGATACTGAGATTCAGGTCCCGACCTACGAGGCCGAAGCGAAAGACCTCTACGAGGTCGGCGAGATGCCGCCCCTCGGTCACGTTCCGCCCAAGATGCACGCCTGGGCGATCCGCCGCGAGCGCCACGGCGAACCGGACCAGAGCTTCCAACTCGAGGTCGTCGACGTGAAGAAGCCCGACAGCCACGAGGTCGTCGTTCTCGTGATGGCTGCGGGCGTGAACTACAACGGCGTCTGGGCGGGGCTCGGCGTCCCGATCAGCCCGTTCGACATCCACAAGGCGGACTACCACATCGCGGGATCGGATGCCGCGGGCATCGTGTGGGCCGTGGGCGACAAGGTGCGCCGCTGGAAGGTCGGCGACGAGGTGGTGATCCACTGCAACCAGGACGACGGCGACGACGAGGAGTGCAACGGCGGCGACCCGATGTACTCGGACAGCCAGCGGATCTGGGGCTACGAGACGCCGGACGGCTCGTTCGCTCAATTCACGACCGTGCAGGCGCAGCAACTGATGCGCCGTCCGCAGCATCTGACCTGGGAGGAGTCGGCGTGCTACACGCTGACCCTCGCCACGGCCTACCGTATGCTCTTCGGACACAAGCCGCACGAGTTGAAGCCCGGGCAGAACGTGCTGGTCTGGGGCGCCTCGGGGGGCCTGGGCAGCTATGCCATCCAGCTCATCAACACGGCCGGCGGCAATGCCATCGGGGTGATCTCCGAGGAGGACAAGCGCGAGTTCGTCATGAGCCTCGGCGCCAAGGGCGTGATCAACCGCAAGGAGTTCAACTGCTGGGGGCAGCTGCCCAAGGTCGGGACCGACGAGTACAAGGCCTGGTTCGGGGAGGTCC
>CAYMRW010000224.1:0-4716 GCA_964392825.1 uncultured Rhodobacterales bacterium | reverse complement strand
GCGACGAGATCGGCATGGGCGAGAACCTCGAGCTCTCGGAGCGGCATCCGGTGCGCACGCCGATGCAGTGGAGCGCCGGGCGGAACGGTGGCTTCTCGCAGGCGCGCGACCTGATCCGCCCGATGGCGACGGGCGAGGGCGGGCCCGACGCCGCGAACGCCGCCTCGCAGAGGGATTGCGACGGGACGCTGATGGATACGGTCGGGCGGCTGGTGCGACTGCGGCGCGCCTGCCCCGAGATCGGCTGGGGCGCGACACGGCCGATCGACACCGGCCAGCCGGCGGTTCTCGCCCTGCGAAGCGCGTGGCGGGGCGGCGCGGTCGTGACCTACCACAACCTCGGCGACACGGAGATCCGGCTGCAAGGCGGCGCGGCGACGCTCGTCCCGCTCCTCGGCTGCGACCGCGACCCCGTCGAGGCGGGTGGCGAAATCATGCTCGACCCGTATGGGTTCCGCTGGTTCCGGGAGGGCGGGGAGCGGCGCTGACCGCCTCAGCGCAGCCAGAAGGGAGGCTTGAGCGGCCGGCGTCCCTCCGGCTCGAGGAGCCATGCCTCGCGCCCCTCGAAGACGGCGGCGGCGAGCGGATTGCCGTAGGCGGCGCCGCCGTCGAGGTCGACGCGGTTGCCGAAATGCGCGGGCTCGGGCAACGCCGTGTGCCCGTGCACGACGAGCCATGGATGCCGGCGCGGGTCGTCGAGGAAGTCGTCGCGGATCCACACGAGGTCCTCCTCGCTCTGCCGCGCGAGGGGGATGCCGGGGCGGATGCCGGCATGGACGAAGAGCAGGTCGTCCGTCTCGTGCCAGAGGGCGAGGTCGCCCATGAGGTCGCGGTGCGCCCCAGGCACGGCCGCGGCCGCCTCGGACCGCACCTCGGCGAGGGGACGGCGCCCGGCCTCGACGCCATAGGAGCGGAGCGTCTCGCGGCCGCCGAGCGACGGGTGCAGCCAGTAGTCGTCGACCCGGGTGTCCGTGCCGACGAAGTCGCGGAACATGCGGTCATGGTTGCCGAGGAGGACGATCCAGGGTTCGCCCCGCGCACGTCCACCGACGAGACGCTCGAGCACCCCCCTGGTGTCGGGCCCGCGGTCGCAGAGGTCGCCCAGATGCACGACCGGGGCGGTCGCCGCCCCCTCCCGGGCGCGATCGGCGGCGACGAGGTCGTGGGCATGGTCGAGCTTGTCGGCATGCCCATGCACGTCGGGAATGGCATAGATCGTCAGGACATTCACCTCGGATGAGCGGCGCCCCTGTCGGGCCGCCGCGCGCCTCTCGTCTCGGTCCCGCGCGGGCCGCGGGCCCTCGGGGTCTCAGGCCACGCTGAACTGCAGCGGCCGCACCTGCTGGAACTTGCCGGTGGCACGCAGCTTTTCAAGCACCGGCTCGGGCACCGCCTCGTCGACGTAGAGGAGCGCGATGGCGTTGTCGCCCTTCTCGGTCCGCCCGAGGGTGAAGTTGGCGATGTTGACGCCGCCCTCGCCCAGCGTGTGGCCGAGGGCGCCGATGATGCCTGGCACGTCGCGGTTGGTGGTGTAGAGCATGTGGCGCCCGATCTCGGCATCGATGGTGACGCCCTTGATCTGGATGAAGCGCGGCTTGCCGTCGGAGAAGACGGTGCCGGCGATCGAGCGGGTCCGCCGCGGCGTCCGCACCACGAGCTTGACGTAGCCCTCGAAGATGCCGGTCTGCCCCTGGGTCGTCGTCGAGACGTCGATGCCGCGTTCCTTCGCGAGGATCGGGGCCGAGACCATGTTCACCTCGGGGTTCGTGGCCTTGAGGATGCCGGCGACGGCGGCGGCATTGAGGGCGGCGGTGTTCATCTCGGCCGCGACGCCGTCGTAGATGAGCGCGATCGCCTCGATGGGCTCGTCGGTGAGCTGGCCCGCGAAGGCGCCGAGATGCTCGGCGAGCTTGATCCAGGGGCCCATCACCCGCGCCTCCTCCGCGGTGACGGACGGCATGTTGAGCGCGTTCGAGACGGCGCCGGTCAGGAGGTAGTCCGACATCTGCTCGGCCACCTGCAGCGCCACGTTCTCCTGCGCCTCGGTCGTCGAGGCGCCGAGATGCGGTGTGACCACGACGTTGTCGAGGCCGAAGAGCGGGCTCGCCGTCGCCGGCTCCTCGGCAAAGACGTCGAAGGCGGCCCCGGCGACGTGGCCGGATCGCAATGCCTCGGCCAGCGCCGCCTCGTCGACGAGGCCGCCACGGGCGCAGTTGACGATGCGCACGCCCTTCTTCGCCCGGGCAATGGCTTCGGCCGAGAGGACGTTCCGCGTCCTGTCCGTCAGCGGCACATGCAGGGTGATGAAGTCGCTGCGCTCCAGGAGCTCGTCGAGCTCCACCTTGGTGACGCCGAGGTGCATCGCCCGCTCCTCCGACAGGAACGGATCGTAGGCGAGAACCTTCATGTGCAGCGCCACGGCGCGCTCGCAAACGATGCCGCCGATGTTGCCGGCGCCGATGACGCCCAGCGTTTTGCCGAAGAGCTCGACCCCCATGAAGCGGGACTTCTCCCAGCGCCCCGCGTGGGTCGACGTGTTGGCCGCGGGGATCTGGCGGGCCACGGCGAACATCATGGCGATGGCGTGTTCGGCGGTGGTGATCGAGTTGCCGAAGGGCGTGTTCATGACGATTACGCCGCGGCGCGAGGCCGCCGGCACGTCGACGTTGTCGACGCCGATCCCGGCACGGCCGATGACCTTGAGCCTCGGCGCCGCTTCGAGAACCTTCTCCGTCACCTTGGTGGCGGAACGGATGGCGAGGCCGTCGTACGCGTCGATGGCCGCGAGCAGCGCCGCCTTGTCGCGGCCCAATTCGGGGCGGAAGTCGACGTCGACGCCGCGGTCGCGGAAGATCTGGACGGCGGTCTCGGAGAGCTTGTCCGAGACGAGAACCCTGGGGGCCATGTGGCACTCCTCGTGTCTTGCGGTTCCTGCATGATCGAAGCGGCGGCTTTGCCGGTTCGTGCAGGCGAATCAGTCTGTTGCTGGAATCGTCAGGCGGCCCTGACCTCAGCCGCGCGCTCGGCCGCATAGGCCCATTCGAGCCACGGCGTCAGCGCCTCGAGGTCGGACCGCTCGACCGTGCCGCCGCACCAGATGCGCAGGCCCGGTGGTGCGTCGCGGTAGGCGCCTATGTCGTACGCCACACCCTCGGCCTCGAGCCTGCGGGCGACCGCCTTGGCGAAGGCGGCGGGATCGGCGATCCGCGCGTCGGTGAAGCGCAGGCAGACGCTGGTGTTCGACCGCGTCGCCGGATCGACGGCGAGGAAGTCGATCCAGTCGTGCGCCGCGACGAAGTCGGCGACGACCCCGGCGTTGGCGTCGGCCCGGGCGAAGAGCGCCTCGAGCCCGCCGATCGAGCGGGCCCAGGCCAGGGCCTGGAGGTAATCCTCGGCGCAGAGCATGGAGGGCGTGTTGATCGTCTCGCCGCGGAAGATGCCGCGGATCAGCTCGCCGCCCTTGGTCAGGCGGAATATCTTGGGCACCGGCCAGGGCGGCGTGTGGCTTTCGAGCCGCGCGACGGCGCGGGGCGACAGGATCAGCATGCCGTGCGCCGCCTCGCCGCCCAGCACCTTCTGCCAGGAGAAGGTGACGACGTCGAGCTTGCCCCACGGCAGCGCCTGCGCGAACGCGGCGGAGGTGGCATCGCAGATGGTCAGGCCCCCGCGGTCGGCCGGGATGGCGTCGCCCGAGGGGACGCGGACGCCCGACGTGGTGCCGTTCCAGGTGAAGACGACGTCGGCATTCCAGTCGACCGCGGCGAGGTCGACGATCTCGCCGTAGGGCGCCTCGCGCACCGTGGCGTCGAGGCCGAGCTGCTTCACCGCGTCAGTGACCCAGCCCTTGCCGAAGCTCTCCCATGCCAGCATCTCGACGGGGTGCGCCCCGAGGAGCGACCACATCGCCATCTCGACGGCGCCGGTGTCCGACGCGGGAACGATGCCGATCAGATGATCCTCCGGCACGCCGAGGAGCGCGCGGGTCTCGTCGATGGCAGCCTTCAGGCGCGCCTTGCCCACGGCGGCGCGGTGCGAGCGGCCGAGCGGCGCGGCGGCGAGCGCAGGCAGTGTGAAGGAGGGGTATTTCGCGCAGGGGCCCGAAGAAAAGTTCGGGTTCGCCGGACGCGATGCCGGCTTCGTAAGGTCGGTCATGGTATCCTTCCAGATATGCGCCCCTCGTTGGGGAGGGGTGGCCCGCCGCGGCGTCTAGTCCACCGCACGGCGCTGCACAAGCGCGGATGCCGGTGTCGGGCCGCGTTGCCGGTGCCGCCCGGCTCTGCGAGGGTGCGCGCCATGAGCGGCATCCTGAACCTTGCCGGGCGCGTGCTGATCGCCGTCCTGTTTCTCGGCGGCGCCGTGCAGAAGCTGTCCGATCCCGGCCCGGTGCAGGGCATGATCGCCGATCTCGGACTGCCCGTCTCGCTCGTCTGGCCCCTGGCGCTCCTCAACCTGGTCGCCGCGGTCTGCCTCGTCACGGGCCCCGGGATCCGTTGGTGGGCGCTCGGGCTCGCGCTCTACTGCCTCGCGACGAGCTGGTTCCACTGGCAGCTCCGCGCCGACCCCTGGCAGGTGTCGATCATGGTCAAGAACTGGGCGGTGGCGGGCGGCCTCTGCGTCCTCGCGGCCGAGGGTCCGGGCCGGCTCTTTCCGCGGCGGCGGCGCCGGGCGTGACCGGGACGCCGCACGGCGCGGGGCGCGCCGGGGACGGCGGCGGTT
>CAYMRW010000223.1:0-4724 GCA_964392825.1 uncultured Rhodobacterales bacterium | reverse complement strand
CGTCCTCCACGGCGACCCGGCGTCGGAGGCGTTCCTGTCGGAGATCGTCGGTGCCGAGGCCTGGTCCGGCCGTCGCCACATGAACATGGAGTCGATCTACGAGTACGGTGCCCGCGCCGGATTCTGGCGGCTGCACCGCATCCTCACGGCCGCCGGCGTCCCGGTCACCGTCTACGGCGTCGCCACCGCGCTGGCCCGCGCGCCGGCACAGGTCGCCGCAATGCGCGACGCCGGATGGGAGATCGCCAGCCACGGCCTGAAGTGGATCGAGCACCGCGACATGCCCGAGGCCGAGGAGCGCGCGGCAATCGCCGAGGCGGTCCGCCTGCATGCCGAGGTGACCGGCGAGCCGCCGCGCGGCTGGTACACTGGCCGGAGTTCGGAGAACACGCTGCGTCTGGCCGCCGAGACCGGAGCCTTCGAGTACCTCGCCGACGACTACTCCGACGATCTGCCGCACTGGCGGCGGATCGGCGGGCGCCATCAGCTCGTCGTCCCCTACACGCTCGACGCCAACGACATGCGCTTCGCCACGCCACAGGGCTTCAACGCCGGGCCCCAGTTCGAGGCCTACCTGCGCGACACCTTCGACTGTCTCTACGCCGAGGGCGTGGCCGGCGCGCCCAGGATGATGTCGATCGGCCTGCACTGCCGTCTCGCCGGCCGCCCCGGCCGCGCCCTTGCGCTGCAGCGCTTCCTCGATCACGCCTGCGGCCATTCCGGCGTCTGGTTCGCCACCCGGCTCGAGATCGCCCGGCATTGGGCGCGGGAGCATCCGCCGACCGAGCGTCCGCGGCCCTCGGAAATTGATCGCGAGGCCTTCGTCGCAGCCTATGGCGGCGTCTACGAGCACTCGCCGTGGGTCGCCGAGCGCGCCCACGCGCTCGAGCTCGGACCCGCGCACGATACCGCGGTCGGGCTGGCCTCCGCCCTGGCCCGCGCCTTTCGGGCCGCCGCGCCGGAGGAACGCCTTGCCGTCCTCGAGGCCCACCCCGACCTCGCCGGCAAGCTCGCCGCCGCCCGCCGCCTAACCGCCGAGAGCGCCGCCGAGCAGGCTTCGGCCGGCCTCGACGCGCTGACCGACGCCGAGCGCGCGCGCTTCACCAAGCTGAACGCGGCCTACGTCGCGCGGCACGGCTTCCCGTTCATCATCGCCGTCCGCGACCACGACCGCGCCGGCATCCTGGCCGCCTTCGAGCGCCGGATCGGCCACGACCGCGACGCCGAGTTCGCCGAAGCCTGCGCCCAGGTCGAACGCATCGCGGCGCTCCGCCTCGCCGACCTCGTGCCTGCATGAGCCGCGAGATCGTGGTCGGGCCGCTGACGCCCGAGGCCTTCGCGCCCTTCGGCGACGTGATCGAGGCCGCGGGCCCGCCCGACCGGCTCATCAACCGCGGGCTCTGCGGGCGCTGGCACGACCGCGCCCGGCTCGACTTCGCCGACGGCCGCGCCGGCATCTCGGTGTTCCGCGCCGAGCCGCGGACGCTTCCCCACCTTCTCGATCTCCTCGAGCGCCACCCCGACGGCAGCCAGGCCTTCCTGCCGATGACCGCCGATCCCTTCCTCGTCGTCGTCGCCCCAGACGACGGCGGCGCACCCGGCCGCCCGCGCGCCTTCCTCACCGAACCGGGTCAGGGCGTGAATTACGCCCGCGGCACCTGGCACGGCGTCCTCGCGCCGCTCGTCGCGCCCGGCCTCTTCGCCGTCATCGACCGGATCGGCCCGGGCGCGAACCTCGAGGAGCACCCCCTCGACCCGCAATGGGTCGTGCGCGCGCCCTGACCGGAGAAGCCGTAACCACGTTCAGGTGCGGCCACGGTATGTCGCGAGCCCCCCTCCCGCTAGCGCAGCTTCACGCGCCGGCGGGGTCGCCGACACTCCCGTTCGCGCTCGAGTAGAGCTCGACCATGACGCCAACCCGACGCAACCCGCAGAGGAAGCAGCCGGCGCCGACCGTCTCACCCTTCCCCTGCCACGCATCGCACGGCGACCTACCCTTCAGCACATCCGCTTCTGAGTGCGGGCCCTACATCCGCGCGCCGGGCAGCCGGCTGGCCTGCGTGACCCAGTCGGCGAACTGCGCCGCGTCGAACGGCCCGTCCTCTCGATCATGGAGATAGCGAACCTCGAGGTACTTGGAGGTCTCGGGCGACGACGGATCGAGCAGCCCCCCGCGGAAAATCGTCACTTTCAACTAGCGCGTGAAGCAGTGAAAGCTGAGGAACCACCCGTCCCGCCTGAGGCCGTAGAAGGGCGAGTTCCACTTCACCGCCTTCTCGACACCGGGCACGATCTCGCAGACGAGAGCGTCGATCCGGATCCCGACCTCGCGTTTCCAGCCCGGCATCGCCGCGATGTAGGCCGCGCCCGGCGCCTCGCCGTAGCCCTTGGCGATCTGCGGGTTTCCCCCCGAGAGGAGGATGACCGTCCTGTCCTCGCCCATGTCCGTCGCGCCCCCGGATGGACGGTCCGCCGTCGGGCAGGCGCCGCGCCATGCGCGTCGTTCGTGCCCGATGTCGACCCCGTCGCCGGCCGGTCCCGATCGCGCGCCGGTTCGCTGGCGGCAGGGTCGGGCGCACGGCCCGTTGCGGCCGCGACCGCCTCTTCCTACGACGGCACGGGCCGCCGGCCCCAGGATCGTTGCCGTGCACTCCGGGTCCTGCCGTTGCGGCGTGATCACGTGGCGCTGTGCCGGGACTCCAACGCGTGCAACTGCACGATCTGTCGCCGCCACGGGGCGCTGTGGATCTACGGGTGGGAGGACGGGATCATCCGGGCGCAGTGGCCGAGCCGCAGCTACTCCCGCGGCACCGGCATCGCATTCCATTTCTGCCCCTCGTGCGGTTGCCTGACACACTACCGGGTTGAAGACCGATGCCGAGGGGCGGCGGAAGATGGCGGTCAACCTGCGCAGGGCCGACGATCCGGCGGGCGTCTTCGAGATCCCTATCGACCGTTTCGACGGTCTCGGCACGTTGGACGACCTGCCACGGGACCACCGGCGCGTCGTCGAGATGTGGTTCTGACCGAGCGTAAATGTCGCCGCCAGGACCGAGCGGTCAGATGTCCGCCTCTGTCGCCACCCCCGTCTCCACGGCGCGGCGGACCGCGGCGCCCGCCACGGCCAGGTCCTGCAGGCCCACGCCGGTGCCGTCGAAGACGGTGATCTCGTCGTCCGATGTCCGCCCCGGATGCTCGCCGATGAGCACCCGGCCGATCGGCACGATGTCGCCCTCGTCGATCAGCCCGTCGGCCACCGCGTGCTGCGCCTCGCCGAGGGACACCGACTGCGCCACCTCGTCGGTGAAGACCGTCGCGCGGGCCAGGATCGCCGGCTCCACCTCCTGCTTACCCTTGGTGTCGGTGCCCATGCAGGCGAGGTGCGTTCCCGGCCGCACATGCGCGTCCTTCAGGCTCGCTTCGGGTGACGAGGTGATCGTCACGATCACGTCGGCCGCCGCGCCGAGCGCGTCGAGGTCCACCGCCTCGAACGGCAGGCCGAGCTCCTCCGCGACCTCACCGAGGCGCGGCAGCATGTCGGGGTGGTAGTTCCAAGCCACCACGCGCTCGAAGTCGCGGACCCGCGCCGCCGCGCGCAGCTGGAACGTCGCCTGGTGCCCGGCACCGACCATGCCCAGCACGCGCGCGTCCGCCCGCGCCAGCCGGTTGATCGAGATGGCCGAGGCCGCCGCGGTCCTCAGCGCGGTCAGAAGGTTGCCGCCCACCACCGCCTCGGGCCGGCCGCTGTCGGGGTTGAACAGGAACACCGTCGACTGGTGATTCGGGATGCCGCGGTCGGCATTGCCCGGAAAATAGCCCCCCGATTTGACGCCCAGCAGGTCGCCGACGCGGTCGAGCCCGGACTTGAAGCCGTACTGCCGCCCTTCGCCCAGCGCCTCGCGCACGACCGGAAAGTTGTAGGCCTCGCCGCGGGCCATGGCCGAGAACGTCGCCTCGACGGCGTCGTAGGCTTCTTCGGCCGACACCAGCTCGGCGATCGCCGCTTCCGGAACGATGATCATTCCTGTCCCCCGAATAGGCGGGGTCGTTCAGGCTCGCCCCGCTCTTTCATCTTTCAAGAAATATCCCCGCCGGAGGCACCGGCCGCGAGGCCGGTCTCCCCAGGAACCGCCCTCAGTACGCCTTGCCGCGGGCCGAGACCGGCCAGACCGTCTCGACCTTCCCGCCGCGCACGCCCACGTACCAGTCGTGCACGTTGCACGTCGGATCGCAATGTCCCGGCACCAGCCGCAGCTTCTCGTTGATCTTCAGCACCCCGTCCACATCCTCGACCACCCCGTGCTCGTCCGAGCACTTGACGTATTTCACGTCGTCGCGCCCGTAGATGAAGGGCAGACCCGAGTCCACCGACTGCGCCTTCAGCCCCGCGTCGACGATGGCCTTGCCGGGCTTGGCGTGGCTCATGACGCTCGTGAGGATGAACAGCGCGTTCTCCCACTCGCCCTGGTCGATGCGCTTCCCGTCCTTGTCGTGGATCCGCCCGTAATCGGCGTCCATGAACGCGTACGAGCCGCACTGCAGCTCATTGTAGACGCCCGAGTTCGACTCGAAGTAGTAGCTGCCGGTGCCGCCGCCGCCGACGATGTCGCATTCCAGTCCCTCGGCCTTCAGCGCGTCGACGGCGTCCTTCACCATCGCCACCGCGACCTCGATCTTGGCGCGGCGGTCCTCGTAGCTGTCGAGGTGCTGCATGGCGCCCTGGT
>CAYMRW010000222.1:0-4746 GCA_964392825.1 uncultured Rhodobacterales bacterium | reverse complement strand
CGCGTCACCCGCGCCGGGCAGCCGGCGCAGAAGCTCGACCTCGAGGGCATCGTCCCCGACGGCGATGGCGGCTTCTGGGTCGCGTCCGAGGGGCGTGCCGACCGTCTGATCCCGCACGCCCTCTACCACGTCGCGGAGGACGGCGAGATCATGGCCGAGGTGCCGCTGCCGGTCGAGCTGCAGGCGAGCGAGCTGCGCTACGGGTTCGAGGGCATCGCCATGGTGGAGGGCGCCCTCTGGATGGCGGTCCAGCGCGAGTGGAACGACGACCCCGAGGGGCACGTCAAGCTCGTTCGCTATGATCCCGAGACGGAGGAATGGGGCGCGGTGCACTACCCGCTCGAGCCGGCGGGCGAGGGTTGGGTCGGGCTCAGCGAGATCACCGCGCACGGCGACCACGTCTACCTCATCGAGCGCGACAACCTGATCGGCGGGGCGGCGGAGCTGAAGAAGGTCTTCCGCGTCCCGCTTTCCGATCTGCAGGCGGCGCCGATCGGCGGCGACCTCCCCGTCGTTGCCAAGGAGGAGGTGCGCGACCTGATCCCCGACCTGCAACAGACGGCCGGCTACGTGCAGGACAAGGTCGAGGCGCTTGCCATCATGGAGGACGGCACCGCCTGGATCGCGACCGACAACGATGGCGTCGACGACCACTCGGGCGAGACGCTGTTCTGGTCCATCGGGCGGATGTGATATGGCCACGGGGCGGAGCCGCGGCCGCCCCGCGCAGTCATGGCGCCGCGGGAGGGCACCGTCAGCAGGAGATGCCGACGGCCTGACGCAGATAGCGGGTTTCACCGATCTGGCGGACGAGGAAACCGGCGACGTCGGCCCGTGAGATCCTGAGCTTCAAGCTACGGTCCTCGCTTCCGAAATCTTCGCGGAACGAGCAACCCGCCGGGTCGTCCGTGAAGGCGCTCGGCCGCACGATGGTCCAGTCGAGGCCGCTCGCGCGGACCAGGCTTTCCTGCAGCTCGTGGTCCCTGAAGGCCGGGCGCAGCAGGGCGCCGAACATCACGTGCTTCCAGAACCAGTCGAGATTGCCGCGGCTGTCGTGCGCGCCGAGCGTCGATTGGCAGATCAGCCGCCGCACCCCATGCGCCTGCATCGCGCGGATGACGTTGAGCGTGGCGGGCGCCCGGACCCCGCCCTGCCGACCGGCGCCGACGGTCACGACGGCGGCGTCGTGGCCCGGCATGGCGGCGGCGACATCGGCGTCGTCGGTCGCGTCTCCCCTGACCAGGCGCAGGGCGGGGTCGGCGAAGCCCAACCGCTCCGGCCGGCGGGCAAAGGCGGTGACGGCATGCCCCTTGTCGAGCAGCGCGCGGACGCTGGGTCGGCCGATCGAACCGGTGGCGCCGAAGACGATGACGTTCATGGGATGCTCCTGTGATCCGGACTTGACACCGTGTCAAGTTGCATGGTGCCGCGATACGTGCTCATTGACACCATGTCAAGTAACGCCCTCCCGACGCGCGAACGCATCCTCGGGGCTACGTGGTCCCTCCTCGAGGGCGGTGGCAGCAAGGTGCGGATGGCCGACATCGCCGCTGCCGCGAAGATCAGCCGTCAGGCGCTCTACCTGCACTTTCCCACCCGCGCCGAGCTCCTGATCGCAGCGACGCGCCATGTGGACGAGGTCAAGGACGTCGACGCACGGCTGGCGGCGAGTCGGTCGGCACCGACGGGACGCGCGCGGCTCGCGGCCTTCATCGCGGCCTGGGGGGGATACATTCCCGAAATCCACGGCGTCGGGCGCGCCCTCATGGCGATGCAGGGGACGGACGCCGAGGCCGCCTCCGCCTGGAGCGACAGGATGCGTGCCGTGCGCCACGGCTGCGCCGCCGCCGTCGATGCGCTCCAGCGTGACGGCGATCTCGCCCCAAGCTTCACGCCCGAGACCGCCACGGACTTCCTGTCGATGCTGGTTTCGGTTCCGAACTGGGAGCATCTGGTGCTCGACTGCGGCTGGCCGCAGGAGCGGTATGTCGCCACCATCACACGGACGGCGGAAGACGCACTGATAGCTGTCTGACGTAAAAGGCAAAGGCGCGCGGGGGTTGCCCGCGCGCCTCGTCACATCGCAGTTGGCCGGATCAGGCGGCCTGCTGCTCGACGGCCTTGTGCTCGACGGTGTCGCCACGCGTGATCTCGATGGTGCGGGGCTTCAGGGCCTCGGGCACCTCGCGGGCGAGGTCGATGTTGAGCATGCCGTTGACGTGGCTCGCGCCCGTCACGCGTACATGCTCGGCCAGCGTGAAGCGGCGCTCGAACGCGCGCGTGGCGATGCCGCGGTGCAGGTAGGTGCGCTCGCCCTCGTCCTCGGCCTTGCGGGCGGTGACGATCAGGGCGTTCTCGCGGACCTCAACGTTCAGGTCGTCGTCGGTGAAGCCTGCGACGGCGATCGAGATGCGCCACGCGTCATCGGCGGTCTTCTCGATGTTGTAGGGCGGGTAGGTGTTCTGGGCGACGCCTTGGTCGGACATGGCCCGGTCCATCAGGTCGGCCAGCTGGTCGAAACCGACGGTGGCACGGTAGAGCGGTGCAAGATCGAACGTACGCATTTCAGTCATCCTCCTAGAGCGACAACGATGTATGCCTGCCCCTGCGGGGCCAGGCGGTGCGTCGGAGCCCGGCTCTGGGCCATCCGACGACCGAAGACGTGGTTTCGGGCGGGCGCCGTTTCAAGACCCCCAGAGGGGTCCGTCGACCGCCGTTCAGGCTCGGGCGAGTGCCGGCGGCCGCGGTCCGCCCGTCGCCCAGTCCAGCAGTTCGACGGTGTGCACCACGGGCGTGCCGGTGCCGCCGCCGATCTGCATCATGCAGCCGATGTTGCCGGCCGCGATGACCTCGGGCCGCACCGCCTCGAGCGTCGCCACCTTGCGCTGCTTGAGTTCGGCCGAGATCGCGGGCTGCATCAGGTTGTAGGTCCCCGCCGAGCCGCAGCAGAGATGGCTGTCGGCGGGCTCGACGACCTCGAACCCCGCCTGCTTGAGGAGCGCCTTGGGGTGCGTCTTGATCTGTTGCCCGTGCTGCAGCGAACAGGCGGCGTGATAGGCCACCCGCATCCCCTCGCCGGGCCACGTTTCGGGCTTTCCCCGATCCTCGGACGGGGCATCGGTCCCGGCAATCCCGCGGCTCGCCGGGTTGGCGTCCGAAAGCGGCGCCTCCGCCATCAGTTCGGCCAGCAGCTCGCTGACGTCGACGGCGAGGCGGCTGATCTCGGCCGCCTCTTCGGCCAGGGGCGTCGTCCGCATCATGTGGCCGTAATCCTTGACCGTCGTGCCGCAGCCCGAGGTGTTGATGACGACCGCGTCGAGCCCCCCGCCGAGTTTCTCCGTCGTCCAGGCGCGGATGTTGGCGGCGGCGAAGGCGTGGCTCTCGTCCGCCTTGCCCATGTGATGCACCAAGGCGCCGCAGCAGCCCGTGCCGCGGGCCACCACGACCTCGCAGCCGAGCCGCCTCAGCAGCCGGATCGTCGCGTCGTTGATGTCGGTGTTGAGCGCCCGCTGCGCGCAGCCCGTCATCAGCGCCACCCGTCGCCGGCGCTCGCCCTCGGCCGGGAACACTTGCGGGGCGTCGTTGCGGCTCACGGGCGGGATCCGCCGCGGCGCCATCTCGAGCATCGCGCGAAGCCGTGCGTCGGGCATCAGCCCGCGGAGCGGCCGGCCGAGCTTGGCGCCGAGCAGCGCCAGGCGGAAGCGGCCCGGATAGGGCAGGATCCGGGCGAGCGTCCAGCGCAGCATCCGCTCCGCCACGGGGCGGCGGTAGGTCCGTTCGATGTGGACGCGCGCGTGGTCGACGAGGTGCATGTAGTGCACGCCCGAAGGACAGGTCGTCATGCAGGCGAGGCAGGACAGACACCGGTCGATGTGCTTGACCGTCTTCGCGTCCGCGGGCCGGTCCTTCTCGAGCATGTCCTTGATGAGGTAGATGCGGCCGCGCGGGGAATCGAGCTCGTCGCCCAGGACCACATAGGTCGGACAGGTCGCCGTGCAGAACCCGCAGTGCACGCAGGCACGCAGCACCTCGTTCGACCTGGCGACGGCGGGGTCGCGCAATTGCTCCTGGGTGAACTCAGTGCGCATCAGCGGCCTCGAGCGGGGCAGCGGCCCCGGAACCGCGGTCCGCGCCACCAAGCAACCCCGGGTTCAGGATGCCCCGCGGATCGAATCGCTGACGCAGCCCGCGGGACAGGGCGGCGACCCCCGGAGCCTCGGTCGGGAACGCGCCCAGCCGGCGACGCGTCGCGGCGTCGGCCCGTACCAGCGTCGCCTGCGCCGCAAGCCCTTCGAGACGCGCGCGCAGATCGGTGCCGGGCGCCGCCGCGGCCCAGACGATGGCGCCGCCCCAGTCGAGCGCCAGGTCAGCGCCGTCGAGGCGCCGGGCCACGTCCGCGGCGGCTGAGGGGCGGACGGCGACGCGCCAGACGTCGCCCTCGGATCCTGCGAACCGCGCCGCATCGCGGACGCGCTCCCAGATCGCCGCGACGCGTTCCGCGTCGGTTTCCACCGTGACCGCGCCGAACGGCGCCAGGAGCGCCGTCAGCCGCTCCGCCCGGTACGCCACCGACGTCTCGAAGCCCTCGATCCGGATCATGGCGCCGGTCCCGGCCTCCCAGGCGGCACCGGTCACCTCGTAGGGCGAGCCCAGCGCCGCCGAGAGCGCCGCGACGGCCTCGGGCACGCGCGCCGCCTCGATGGTGAGCGTCGCCGCGGCATCGGGGGCGGGCAGCACCTTGAACGC
>CAYMRW010000221.1:0-4760 GCA_964392825.1 uncultured Rhodobacterales bacterium | reverse complement strand
CTTGTCCATGGGCGGGCGTCCTCGGGGGCGGTCGCCCGGCGGTCTAGCGAATGGCCCGGTCGAGGGGAAGGGCGGCGCCGGTCCCGCCCCGGCCGCCGCCGCCCGGTGGCGTCAGGCGTCCGAGGTGGAGCCCAGCCACTTGGCCTCGTTCTTCTCGATGGCGGCGATGCGCTCGTCGACCTTGGGGTGACTGAGGAGCCAGGCCGGCATGGCGCCGCCGGCGCCCTTGGTCAGCCCTTCGAGCTTGCGGAAGAGCGACTTCTGCGCGTCGGTGTCGATGCCGGCCCGGATGAGGAGCGCGGTCGCGTACTCGTCGGCCTCGTACTCGTCCCCGCGCGAGAGGCGGGCGGCGAGGAGCATGGTCAGCCCGTTGGCGATGAGGATGCCGATGCCGGGCAGGAACCGCGACAGCACCATGATGAGCGCGGTGCGGATGGCGTTCTGGCCGGAGAAGTCGATCATCCGCCGCCGCGCGTGGCCGAGCGCGACGTGGCCGAGCTCGTGCGCGATGACGCTCGCCATCTCCTCGGCGGAGACCTCGCCCTGGCGGTACTTCTGGTAGAAGCCGCGGGTGATGAAGATGCGGCCGTCGGGGGAGGCCAGACCGTTCACCGGGTCGATCTCGTAGATGTTGACCGGGATGCGGGGCAGGTCGAGGGCCGCGGCCATCCGGTCGGTGATCTTCTTGAGGTGGCCGTCGGCGAGCTCGGTCGACTTCTCGTCGAGCTCGCGCCGGGTCCGCCAGACCGAGAAGTGGTACATGGCGACGGCGTAGAGGATGGCGAGGAGGATCGGCGTGAACTTGAGCATGCCCGTGAATATGGGGGCTCGGGCGGCCGAGGTCACGCCCGTGGCGGCGGCGCGTCGAGGGATGCGTCCCATGGGCGCAAGGCGCGTGCGGCGTCAGCCCGCAGCATCCTTGACCGCATGCGGTTCCAGCCATTCCGCGACCGCGTCGGACCGTAGCGGCGGCGAGATCAGATGTCCCTGCAGGAGGTTGCAGCCGACCTCGCGGAGGACCTCGGCATGGCGCGCGGTTTCGACCCCGCTCGCCGTCGTCTCGAGGCCGAGCGCGCGGCTCATCGCCACGATCGCCTCGAGGACGCTGCGCGACCGGGCATCGGCGTCGCAGCGCTGGACGAGGGAACGGTCGATCTTGAGCCGGTCGAAGCCGAACGTCGTCAGGTAGCCGAAGCTCGAGTAGCCGCTGCCGAAGTCGTCGAGCGCCGTGGTGACGCCGATGTCCCTGAGCGCGTGCATCCGCCGGGCCACGGCGACGGCGTCGTCGACGAGCACGCCCACGGTCAGTTCGGCCTCGAGCCGCCGCGGGGCAAGGCCCGACGCCCGGACGGCGTCGTCGAGCTCCAGAAGGAGCCCGGGTGAGCGGAACTCCTCCGGAGAGAGATTGATGCTCACGCGGAGCGGGTCGGGCCAGCCGGCGGCGGCGCGGCACGCCTCCCGCGCCACCCAGCCGCCGATCTCCCGGGCGACGCCTCCGGCCTCGGCCAGGGGCATGACTTCGCCCGGGAGCAGGAGGCCATGGTCGGGATGGCGCCAGCGCAGCAGGGCCTCGAACCCGACGAGGCGGTTCTCGGCGGCGGTCACGATGGGCTGGTAGTGCAGCTCGAGCTCTCCCCGCTCGATGGCGGTGCCGAGGCCCTGCTGGAGCTCGCGGCGGCGCCGCGCCCGCGCGCGCATGGAGGCGTCGAAGACGCGGACGGTGTTCCGGCCGCCGGCCTTGGCGCGGTAGAGCGCGAGATCGGCGGCGCTGACGAGCCGGTCCGGCGCCTCGGCGTCGGGGCCGGCGAAGGCGATGCCGATCGACACCCCGATGCGCAGGCTGTCGCCGTCGAGCCACAGCGGCTGGCCGATCGCGTGGATCAGGCGCGAGCCGAGCGACAGCGCCATCTCCGTCGCGACGTCGCGCACCAGGATGGCGAACTCGTCGCCGCCGATCCGCGCGACGAGGCCGTGGCCGCCCGCCGCCTCGCCGATGCGGTGCGCCACGTCGACGAGCAGGCGGTCGCCCGCGACGTGGCCGCGGCGGTCGTTGACCTCCTTGAACCCGTCGAGATCGAGCGAGAGGAGGCAGATGGTGCCGCCGATCCGCCGCCGCTCGGCGAACGCCTCGGCCAGGGCCTCGCCGAAGTTCGCCCGGTTGAGCAGACCGGTCAGGGGGTCGTGGCTGGCGAGGTAGGCGATGCGCTGCTTCGCCGCCTTCTCGGTCGTGATGTCCGAGGCGACCCCTCGAAAGCCGATCAGGGCGTCCGCGGCGTCGCGGAGCGGGTGGCCGGAGAGCCGCAGCCAGCGCGGCCCCTGCGGGTTCGGGAAGAACACCTCGAGGTCGCGGAACGGCATGGCAGTCTCGAGGTGGCGTTGCACGATGTCGGCCTGGCATTCGGGGTGCTCGCGGAACGTGCCGATGAACGCGCGGAAGTCGCCGTCCCGCAGCTTTCCGTCCGGAACGCCGACCGCCTCGGCCATCTGGTCCAGGCCGCGCTGCAGGTGGCCGCGCTCGTCGATCTGCCAGAGCCAGTCGCTGGCCCCGCGCTCGAACTCGCGCAGGAGCAGGCTGATGACGTTCGCCTGCTCCGAGATCCGCTCGCGATCCTCGAAGCTCGCCCGGAGCAGCCGTCCGTGACCGGCGCCCGCCCGCTGGATGATGAAGGCGAAGACCAGGAGCGGGATGCCGAGGAAAAGGTCGGAAGGATGCATCCTGAGCGCCAGGGCGAGGACGCCGCTCGAGACCAGCGGCGCGAGATAGGCGTTGAGCGCCGCCGGGATCGCCGACAGCGCGAAGCCGCCGCCGTAGATCATGCCGCCGGTGATGACTGCCACCACCGTCCGCCCCTCGGCATCGCTGACGGAATAGAGGGCGAGCGCCGCGACGCCCCAGGCGACCCCGAGGACGAAAGCGTTCCCCACCGCACGCCGGCCAGCGCGGACCGATGCGCCCCGCGCCGGGTCTCTTCCGCGGGACTTCCGCCACGACCAGATCGCAAGGACCGAATAGACGAGGATGAAGGCGAACCACGGAACGGCGAATTCGAGCCGCCCGCTTTCCAAGGCGACGAGCAGGAACAGCGCCCCGTTCACGACATTGCCGAGCATCATGATCGGCGTGAAGCGCTGGATGTGCGCCAGCTGGACCCCGCGGAACCGCTTTTCGAGATCATCGGCGGAACGTGTGGTTGAGGCCGTCGCCACGACCCCCCGCACCTCGCTTTCGCCGTTCTGATCCGTCATGCGCGTCGCTGCCACCTCTTGCCCGCCCGGGGTTCGGCTCCCCCTCCAGGCTCGTCGCCCACTTCCGTCGATGTCTTGATTGAGACGCGTAATCCCTTGCAAAGGCGAGCTTAAGGGGGCCGTAACGAGGCGTTCGGGTGACGCCGCTGCGGACGGCCGCACCGGGGGTCGCGGGCGGGATCGGGCGCGCCGCCCGGACCGAGGCTCAGGTACCCGCGTCGGCGTGCGGGCGATCGTGCTTCTGCTCGTCGTCGATCACCGAGAACGAGCCATCCGACTCGAGGATGACGGCGGCGATGTCCGAGAGACCGCGCTGCCCTTCGGTTCGGACCACCGTCTCGAGCTCCGCCTTGGTGACGCGTGCCTCGTGCATCGCCTGGGGCAGCATCTCGCCGTCGCGCAACAGGAGCGTGGGCTCCGACCGCACCGCCTTGGCGAAGGTTTTCGAGCGTATCGAGAGGGACGCGACGACGTACTGCAGCACGATGAGCAGGAGCAATGCGGTGACGCCCTCCGCCAGGGCGACGTCCTCGCTCAGCAGGATCGAGGCGAGCGTCGAGCCGAAGGCGACGGTGATGACAAGGTCGAAGGCGTTCAGCTTGGCGAGGGTCCGCTTGCCCGAGACGCGGAGCGAGAAGATCAGGAACGCATAGGCCAGCGTGCCGACGATCACCGTGCGGACGATCCCGCTCCAGCTCTGAAAGAACATATCCGCCCAGTTCACGCGTTCCTCCCTCCGTTCCGGGGGACAACGGGTCGCGGCGACCGAAGGTTTCGCGCGCCTCTCTAGGTGAGGACGCGCATGCCGCGGGTCAGGCCCTCGAGCGTCATCGGCACCATGCGCCCGGGGCCGAAGACATCCGCAATCATGCCGATCGACTGGGTGTAATCCCAGTGCCGGCGCGGCGTCGGGTTGATCCAGAGATGGTCCGGCCACTGGGCGCAGAGGCGGCGCAGCCAGGTCTCGCCCGCCTCGGCGTTCCAGTGCTCGCCGGCGCCGCCCGGCATCATCACCTCGTAGGGGCTCATGGCGGCGTCGCCGACGAGGATCAGCTTCCATTCGGGGCCGTAGGTGTGGAGCACGTCCCAGGTCGGCGTCTGCTCGGTCCAGCGCCGGCGGTTGTCGCGCCAGAGCCCCTCATAGACGCAGTTGTGGAAGTAGTAGTGCTCGAGGTGGCGGAACTCGGACCGGGCGGCGGAGAACAGTTCCTCCACGAGCTGCACGTGGTCGTCCATCGAGCCGCCGACGTCGAGGAGGAGGAGGACGCGGACGGCGTTGCGCCGCTCGGGCCGGGTCTTGACGTCGAGGTACCCATGCTCGGCGGTGGCGCGGATGGTGCCGTCGAGGTCGAGCTCCTCCACCGCGCCGTCGCGGGCCCAGCGGCGCAGGCGCTTGAGCGCCACCTTGATGTTCCGCGTGCCGAGCTCGCGGCTGTCGTCGAGGTCGCGGAACTCGCGCCTGTCCCAGACCTTGACGGCGCGGCGGTGGCGGCTTTCGTCCTGGCCGATGCGGA
>CAYMRW010000220.1:0-4761 GCA_964392825.1 uncultured Rhodobacterales bacterium | reverse complement strand
GCTGGCCGAGCCGCGCGACGGCGAGCTTCGGCGCGCCGGCGGTGCCCAGCTCGATCGTGCCCAGCGCCTCGAGCGGCACGCGCAGGACGTCGCCCGGCTCGAGCCGCGCCACGTCCGCGAGCGACAGCCGCAGCCGCCAGAGGACGGCGTCGAGGTCGGCGCGGGCCGCCATCACCGTGTCCGCCAGACGCCCCCGGAAGACCTCGAGCTCCTCGCCGCGGGTCGCCGCCACGGGGGCGTGCGGCAGCGCCACGGTCAGGCCGCCGCGGCGGACGCCGCCGCCGAGGTCGAGATCGAGGCGGAACACCGAATACGCCGTTTCGGGCAGGACCATTCCCAGGGCCGCCGCGTCGAACAGCGGCGCCGCGTAGCGATAGCCCGCGAGGTTCGGCGCCCCCTCCATCTCGCAGAGCGCCACCTCGAACTCCTCGCAGAGGGCGTCGACGAGGTCGGCCGCCATCATCGCGTCGGTGCGGGTGGGCGTCCGCTCGGCGACCGGGCGGTCGCTCAGGCGCCCCGTGGTCGACGCCTCGAGCACCGCCGCCAGCAGCGTCGGATCGAGAACCGCGAGACCGAAGCGGCCGTCCGGGCCCTCGAGGAGCGCCATGAGCGCGTTCGGGGCGACCGCCGCCGCCACCCCGTCCCGCGGTAGCCGCTCCTCCTCGAACGCGACGGTGGTGGCGCGGATCCCGAGCGTCGCGTCCGCCGCGCGCGGCACTGCGACCTTCCAGGCATGGCTCACCGACATGCGCGGACGCGCCGGCGCCGGTCGCTCCGACCCCGCCTTGCGGCGCATCGCCTGCACTGCCGCGCTCTCCGTCATCTCCGGCGCCTGGCCCCCGATCCTGGTCCGTCGTCGCCGCACGGTGTTGCAGATCGCCCTTAAGCTGCGGTTACGGACCCCTATTCCGCCGCCTCGGCGCGCGCCGCGGGCAGCGTGATGCGGAACGCCGTGCCGCTCTGCCCCGGCAGGTAGGCGATGCCGCCGCCGAGGCTCGCCATGATCTCGCGGCAGATGGCGAGGCCGAGGCCGGTGCCGCCGGCGGCGCGGGGGTCGCTCAACCGCGAGAACTTCTCGAAGATCACCGCCTGCGAGTCCCGCGGGATGCCGTGTCCGTTGTCGACGAAGTCGATGCTGGTCACGCCCCCGGCGCTCTGCGCGCGAATGACGAGCCGCGGTTGCGGCGCGGCGCAGTATTTCCGCGCGTTGGTCATGAGGTTGATGACGACCTGCGTCAGGCGGTCGGGGTCGGTGACGAGGCGGACGGCCCGCGCCGGCGGCGCGACCGCGAGCGCCAGCGCCCCGTCCGCGGGCGACGTCGCGCGCCAGGCCCGATCGACGATGTCGCCCAGCGTCACCTCGGCGAGATCGAGCGACACCGCACCGTGCTCGAGCGCGCTGAGGTCGAGCAGGTCGTCGAGGAGCCGCGTCAGCCGCAGCGCCTCGTCGTGGATGATCGACGCGTAGGCGGCGCGCTGCTCGGCCGGGACGCCCGCGGCGTCGCGCAGGATCTCCGAGAAGGCGCGGATCGACGTCATCGGCGTCCGGAGCTCGTGGCTGATCTGGCCCAGGAACGCGTCCTTCTGCCGGCTCAGCGCCGTCAGCTTGGCGTTGGCCTCGCCGAGCTGCCGCGCCGTCCGCTCGAGCTCCTCGGACTTGGCCTCGAGCCGGGCGGAGTACTCCATGATGTGCGCCGCCTCGTCAGCGACCCGCAGGAGGTCGTCGGTCAGCACCCCGCCGCCGCGCACGATCTGGCCCAGCATCGCGTGCGCCGTGGCGGCGCCGACCGAACCCGCGAGCTCGCGCTCGAGCCGCTCGAGGAACGCGGGCGTCGGATCGGGCAGGTAGCCCGTCCGCCCCTGCCGCGCCGCCGCGCCCGAGAACAGCGCCTGCGCCTCCGCTCCGCCGAGGATGCGCTGCGCCATGACCAGCAGATCCTCGCTCTCGACGGCGCCGTGGCTCCACTCGCTCGGGCCCTCGCCGCCCCGGTCGGCATTGACGAAGGCCGCGCTCTGCACCCGCTCGAGCGGCCCCGGGACGGCGGCGAGCGAGCCCGTCACGAAGAACGCGGTGTTGATGGTGAGGCTCCACAGCAGCGCGTGCACGACCGGGTCGACGCCGGTGATCCCGAAGAGGGCATGCGGTCGCAGCCAGCCCTGGCCCCACGGACCCTCCGCGACGAACTCGGGCGGCATCAGGACCGAGCCCGAGAAGCTCGGCAGAAAAAGCGCGTAGAGCCAGACCGCGAACCCAGCGGCGACGCCCAGCGCCGCGCCCGTCCGCGTCGCGCGCCGCCAGTAGAGGCCGCCGATCAGCGCCGGCGCCACCTGCGCCACCCCGACGAACGAGATGAGGCCGATGGCGGCGAGCGCCGCCCCGCCGCCCGAGGCGCGATAGTAGAGGTAGCCGAGACACAGCACCGCGACGATGGCGACGCGCCGCGTCGTCAGCACCGTTCGGCGCACGTCGCCCGGGCCCGTCGCCTGCACGCCCCGCGCCTTCAGGAGCAGGGGCAGCACGATGTTGTTCGACACCATCGTCGAGAGCGCGATCGCCGCCACGATCACCATCGACGTCGCCGACGAGAAGCCGCCGAGAAACGCCAGCGCGGCGAGCCAGGAACGTTCCGCCGCCAGCGGCAGCGTCAGCACGAAGAGGTCGGGGTTGGCCCCCGCCGGCAGCGTCGTCACCCCCGCCGCCGCGATCGGCAGCACGAAGAGGCTCATGGCGAAGAGGTAGAGCGGGAACGCCCAGGACGCGGTGGCGAGGTGCCGGTCCTCGGGCGTCTCCACGACCAGCACCTGGAACATCCGCGGCAGCGTCAGGAAGGCGATGGCGGCGAGCAGCGTGTAGCCCGTCCAGCGGCCCGGCTGCATGTCCCACGCCGAGAGGCGCGAGGCGTCGATCATGGCGAACATCGCGGGGATCCCGCCGGCGATGCCCCAGACGACGAAGCAGCCGACCGCGACCAGCGCCACCAGCTTGACCACGGCCTCGACCGCGATCGCCATGACCACGCCGTGGTGGCGTTCGTTGAGGTCGAGCCGCCGCGTGCCGAAGACGATGGTGAAGAGCGCGAGCCCGGCGGCGATCCAGAGCGCCGCCGGAACCGGCTCCCCCGCCGCGCCGAGGTCCGGCCCGTTCGCCGCGAAGACCGACAGCGACAGGCTGACCGACTGCAGCTGCAGCGCGATGTAGGGGGTGGTGCCGATGACGGCGAGGATGGTGACGAGGACGCCGAGGAAGGTCGACTTGCCGTAGCGCGACGAGATCAGGTCGGCGATCGAGGTCACGCGCTGCGCCCGCCCGATGCGCACCAGCTTGCGCAGCAGCATCCACCAGCCCGCCATCACCAGCGTCGGCCCGAGATAGATGGTGACGAACTCGAGGCCCGACCGCGTCGCGTAGCCGACGGCGCCGTAGAAGGTCCACGCGGTGCAGTAGACCGACAGCGACAGCGTGTAGACGACGGGCGAGCGGATCCAGCCGCCCCGACCCCGCGCCGCCCACTGCTCGGCCAGCCACGCGATCCCGAAGAGCAGCCCCACGTACGCGAGGCAGATGCCGATCAGGACGTTGAGCGACAGCATCAGCGCTCCCCGGGGCCGTCGTCCTCTCCCTCCCCGGCGAGGAGATGCGAGACGAGGGCCGAGGCGACGATCAGGCCCGCCCAGACCGCGAAGACGTAGACGCCGCCCGCGGCCGTGCGGATCGGCCCCTCGCCGCCCCAGAGAGCCGGCAGCAGGAGCAGGAACGCCCCGGCGAAGGGCAGGACGCGGGCGACGTCGATCAGACGGCGCCGGCGGTACGCGCGCGGCGCGACGAAGAGCGGATCACGCGGCGCCGGCACGGCCTCCGACGAGTTCGCGGACCGAGGCCAGCACCTCGGCGTTCGAGAACGGCTTCGACATGAACCGGCTGACCCCGCGCCGCTCGGCCAGCGCCCGGTCGGCCTTCTGGCTGCGCGCCGTCAGCATCAGCACCGGCAGGTCGGCAGTCTCGGGCCCCCGCCGGATGTCGCGCAGGATGTCGAAGCCCGAGCGGTTCGGCAGCATCGCGTCGAGGATCACCAGGTCGGGCCGGCGCCGCGCCACCGTCGCCATCGCCGTCGCCCCGTCCGAGTGCGTGTCCACCTGCCACCCGTCGCGCGACAGGATGAAGCGGATCGCCTCGCTGATGTTGGGCTCGTCCTCGATCAGCAGGACACGTCCCGTCATGTGCGCGCTCCCTCCCCGCCCCGCGCCCCCCGCCCTGCGCCGGTGCCGCCACTATTGCCGCCGCCCGCCCGCCTGTCAAAGAACGCCTTGGCGCCCGCCTCAGCTCTCGCCCAGGACCGATGGCTCGCGCCGCGCCGGACAGTCGCGGCGCGAGCAGACGCGGCAGGACGGTCCGACCGTCTGCGGCGGCCCGGCGTCGACCGGATCGGGGAGAAGCAGCATCGTCGCCTCGTGCAGGACCGGGCCGTCGAGGCCTCGAGGCCAGGCGGGCTCGGCGACGGCGTAGGCGAGGAACGTCCGCTGCAGCCGCCCCGCCTGCTCGACGACGGCGCGGACCGGCGCCCCCGGCCGGGCGAGCGCGGCGTAGAGCGGCCAGAGCGGGCAGCCGGCGCCGAAGGACGGCACCGCGAACCCCACGGCCGACTTGCGGAACACCGGCGCCCCCGATCCGTCGCAGACGACGAGGCCCGCCTCCCCCGCGCCGGCGTCGAGCGCCCAGCGCCGGAGCACCCGCGCGATCCCCGTGCCGAGGTCCGCGGCCAG